>CALDJN010000272.1 GCA_937901695.1 uncultured Anaerocolumna sp. | reverse complement strand
TGCATTTCTTATCTTTGCATTTCTTATCTTTGCATTTCTTATCTTTGCATTTCTTATCTTTGCATTTCTTGCATTTCCATTTCAATACTATTCCAGTTTTCTCCTAAAATATTATAACATTTTTTCTCATGAGCTACTTCTTTAAATCCCACTGATTTATAACATTTAATAGCCGATCTATTTTGCTCAAATACTCCTAAAGTAATCTTGTTAACTCTTAGAATTTCAAACCCATACTTTATAGCTAAATGAAGCATCCCGTATCCATATCCTTTTCCTCTCAAAGAATCATCTACAATAATAAATCCAAATCTTATAATATTCTTTTTTCCATCTGTGAAACGCATTATAAGATGACCAATGACACCATTTTCATCGAATGCAGTCATTGGCCAAAATGAATCACTATCTTTATATGCTTCATAATGTTTATTCATTTTATCTGCATCAATTGGAAATTCATCATATCTGTCAGCACTCCATAGCCTAAATTCCTGTTCATTTTTTATCCACTTTACAATGTATTGTGCATCACAAGCTTTATATGGTCTTAAACGTATCATACTTACCTCCATTTACATTTGTTTATGATAATTATAATCTAATCTTTTTCTCAAATATAAAATCAACTATATCTTAACATGGTATTTCATTACCATTGTCATCTATATATTTTATATGAATTCAAAAATTTAATACAAAAATTGAAAACCTTGTTCTTTTATAATCGTTTCCTTTCCTATTGAAACTTTATTCTCTGTTACCTCACTATCCTTTAATCTATAAGCAATATAAATTACGGAGTCATTATATATATTTCTAATATTTTGTTCACTTAATCCTTTACTATTAAATATAATACTTTCTAAACAATCAGCAGTTTCTTCTTTACCTACATTATTACGGCTCTCACTTTGACCATTGATTACTCTTAGCCCGTCATATTCATTAATAATATATAAATTCGGTATGTTTATCATTCTTTCAACTGCTTTCTTTGAATTTGTAATCTCTACATGGGCAGTTAACTTTTTATAATCTTCACGAGCACCTTTTTCTTGATTAGATAAATACTTAATAGATTCGTATTCCTTTTCTGAAATATTTTCTAGTGTAATTGTTGTTTGAATTTCAGGATTCTTTTTCTTACAACATAGAAGAAACATTACAGTTACTAACAATACAATAAGTACAGATGAGACTTTTTTAATATCAACCATTTATCATTCTCCTCAATTCCCTTGTAAGTGTATGTGTATCTTTTTCTAGGAAATAGACCATATCTATTTGCATCTATAAATCTTTATGAATTTAATGAATTTATCTCTTTTTCTAATATATCTGCAAATTCCATGATATATGGACCTAATGATTCCAACCAAGTTAAGGTTTCTTCATCATTTTTATAAAAATTTGGATTTTTTCTAATCTCTAGTACCCTACTCATAATTTTTATATTAGGAACCAAATTATTTTCAAGAGCCCATACACTAGCACTTGTCTTACTGATTATTTTACCAAATCGTAAAGTGTACAAGCACCTGGCTATATCCAACAAGTTACCTGCTGAGTACAAACTTCTACCTGTGTTTACAAAATATTTTCTAATTATATTATGATAATCTTTAATGGCTTCAAGTTGTTCATTAGAATTCGGATAATTCAGCAGAAACCTTATTTCCTTACCATACAATAATTCTCCATAATCAATTAATCCCATCAAAGAAAATACGTCAAATTCATAATGGTTCGTTATTCTTTCACCACTTGTTCCCCAATAAACAACCTTATCATCTTGTTTATTTAAGAATGCTTCGAAAAATATAAAGCCACCCTCAAATGCTCTGAAATACGGATTATTTATGTATTTTGCAGATAATGTTTGCCGTAAATGAAGAAGTTTATCTGCTTGGTCACTCGATATGGGATACTCTGTTAAACATAGAATATCAATATCGCTCCAACCTAATTGAAAATCATCTAATACCACTGAGCCAAATAGATAAATAGAAGGATTATTATTTATTAAAATATTTTTGATTGCTTTAACCATAATATCTATGCTTGTTTTCATACGCCTCCAAAAGTTAAATTAAATTTTTTAGGTTCAATTTTCAAAATAGATTATATTTTAATTGGATATTTAAAATACTTAATATTTTGTTGAGCTTATAATTATTATATATGATTTTCAAAAAATATCTACCACTATTTTCTATATAGTAAATTACTCCTTTACAATGTCTTAAACTTTAATCTAAACTTTCTTACTTTATTCTTATATAGCGCTATTGACTTTTATTACGTTTACTGATATATTCATATTACGGATAGTGATATAGTTATAAAAAAATACGAATATTAAAGAGGTGTGATGTTACATGAGAGATACGGTGAAAGGCGGCGCCTTAACAGAAGCAACTTTGTATATACTTCTTTCGGTATATACTCCAAATCATGGATATGGCATTATGCAATTCATCGAAAAAGAAACGGAAGGACGTTTGGTGTTGGGTGCAGGTACACTATATGGCGCAATTAATAATTTATTAAAAAAGAAATGGATTGAGCCTGTGAATGAAAAAAATTTGGAACGTAAAAAAGAATATATTATAACAGATTTGGGGCGAGAAATGGTTGAGTCTGAAATTGAACGCTTGTCAAAACTGCTTCTATTCGCTAATAAAATTATTGGAGGTAAATACTATGATTAAAACTTTTAAAGTATTTTTTAGTGATTTAGATAAACAAGAAAAATGGTTAAATGAGAAGGCGCAGCAAGGATTCAAATTAATAAAGACTTCAAAACTTTTTTACTATTTTGAAAAATGTGAACCTTCTGAGTATATTTATAAAATAGAATTTATTATTGATAAATCAATGTCCGAACAAAAAAATTACAGGGCCTTTTTAGAAGACCTTGGAATTCATTCCTTCACCAAGAATTTTGGCTTTGGCAACTACTCTTATGGGCGAATTCAATTTAGTATGTCAGCAGGTAGAATCAGGACTTCTCCCGGAACCATTAATTCAGAAATATTAATTTTAGAGAAGAAAAATGATGGTAAACCTTTTGAGATATTTACAGAAAGAAAAGATAAATTATCTCATTACAGAAAAGTTAGAAATGCATTTATATTTCCTATAATTGCTTTACTTATCCTAATGATTGTAGGTAAAACTAAGTTAGACTTTATTGATAATCAGCAATTAGTAAATACATTATACTATGGAATAAAAGGATTAATCCTATGTGTTTGTATACCCTTTTTTATTACAGTATTTAAAGCATGTTTTAGAATTGGGAAGATAAAAAAAGATACCACTGTAGAGTAAGATGATTTGGTGCCAGGCACCTGGAATGACAATTTTTAAGGCTCAGCAGGTAAAATTAGAATTTCTTCCAGGACTATTAATTCCAAAATATTTTAAAAACTTTTCGACACAATGAAAGCATGTTTTGAAAAGAAAGATGAAATAAATCAAAATGCATAGTGATTTGTAGAATATTAACTAAATATAGCTAAAAGTTCTTGTATATGGAGAGATTAGGAATATTGTAAGTATTGCCAGTTAGTAGTATAATTATTACAGTAACAAAATGTAAAATATTATATGAAAGGTGGTACATATTATGAAAAAAATGAAACGGATTTTATGCTTCTTTTTAGTCTTTGCATTATTTTTTAGTGCAAGTCTGACACCAGCTATTGAAGTTAAAGCTGCTACTTATCCGGCTTGGAAACAAAATGATCCAAGATGGGGTTCCTTGCCGCTTGGTAAAAATGGAACAATGGCAGCTTGGGGATGTAAAATTACAACTTTAGCAATGCTAATGGTAGGCGCAGGTGTTGAAAGCGAAAGTAATTTTAATCCCGGAGTACTTAGAAACCGTTATACAAATGCAGGTTATATTAGTTATTCTAGTAATGTGGAATTAGATGGTAACTTGAGTGATAGTGCATTAACTCAGACCAATTCACCTAATTTTTACAAAGTAGGTTCTGCTGATTATACGTACTCATCCTTTTCTTCTATTTATTCGTCTATTAATTCACTACTAAACTCCGGATATCATGTAGAGGTACGTGTTGATTATAATAGACATTCAGTTGCTGTCACTAGGTGTTCCGGTGGTGTGGTTTATATTAATGATCCAGGTTATAGTAAAACCACATTAAATCAATGGGATGGAACAATTATAAGAGCGGATTATTATAAAGCCAACGGCACTACTGCAGACACTCTACCCGCTTCTGGATACAATTACCCTACTACTTTAACAGCTGGTCAGACATATTCTATATATGGAACCGTATCAAGTGCTGTTTCGAATATTTCACAACTAACTGTCGGAGTATATAATACATTAGGTCAATTAGTAACAGGAAAAACGGTATATCCAAATGCGAAAAGTTATAATATAGCAAATGTGGATGCCTATGTATATTTTAACAATCTTACCCCGGGAACGTATGATTATAAAGCCATTGCTACAAATGCGTCAAGTAATTCAACTGTAATAAATAAAAGATTTACTGTTGTAAGTACACTAACAGCTTCCGGATATAATTATCCGACTTCTTTACCATATGGGAAGGCATATTCGATTTATGGTACAGTAACTAGTAGTAATTCCAATATTACTCAATTAACAATTGGTGTATATAATACTTCAGGTACTTTAGTGACTGGAAAAACAGTATATCCAAATACAAGAAGTTATAATATAGCAAATGTGGATGCCTATGTATATTTTAATAAGCTTGCAAGAGGAACTTATTATTATAAAGTAATCGGAACCAATGCATCAGGTACAACTACAGTAATCAATAAGCAATTTACAGTTTATTAAAATACATTTTATTTTTAGTTGATTTTTATAAAATTTCCATTTTAGCCTGAAGGGCAGTTTCAAAATATCATTCTGAGCCTGAACGGTGGCTTCAAAATATCATTCTAAGCTTGAAAGGTAGTTTCAAAATATCATTCTGAGCTTGAAAGGTAGTTTCAAAATATCATTCTGAGCTTGAAAGGTAATTTCAAAATATCGTTCTGAGCCTGAAAGGTAGTCATAAAATTGTCATTCTGAGCCTGAAAGGCGAAGAATCCCACCTATAAAGAGAGATTCTTCGCCTTTTAGGCTCAGAATGACAATTAAATTCCATTTAATTGGTGTCAGGTACCTGATGGAAAACGCAAATGTGATGCCTGGCTCCGCTAGGTGCCAGGCACCACATTTGGCACCACATTTGAGCACCACGTTTACTTTTCCCACTTCAAATCGGAATATTCTCTTCTCTTATCACGAAGTAATAAATCATTCACTGCTTCTTCCGGTGATTTATTCTCGAATAATACTTGATTAATCTGTTCTACAATAGGCATTTCGATATTGTATTTTCTGGAAAGGGCAAGTGCTGCTTTTGCAGAATATACACCTTCTACCACCTGTTTTACTTCCTCCATTGCTGCCTGCATGGAATAACCTTTTCCCATTAAGTAACCGGCTTTACGATTTCTACTATGGGGGCTTGTGCAAGTTACGATTAAGTCACCTACACAGGAAAGTCCAGCGAAGGTTTCTATTTTACCACCCATAGCAATGCCAAGACGGCTGATTTCGGCAATTCCCCTTGTCATAAGGGCTGCTTTTGTGTTATCTCCATATCCTAGCCCATCTGCGATGCCGGCAGCTAATGCAATAACGTTCTTTAGAGAACCACCAAGTTCAATACCAATCACATCTGGACTGGTATAGACGCGGAAACGGTCGGTCATAAAGATATCCTGTATAAAATGAGCAGTAGCTTTGGACTCTCCTCCAACTACTACTGTTGTAGGAATAGCCCGGCTTACTTCTTCTGCATGGCTTGGACCGGATAATACGGCTATATCTGCACCATTTAATTCTTCGTGTAAGATATCAGTTAAGGTATCTAAAGTTGCTTCTTCTATACCCTTTCCTACATTTACTACGATTTGACCTTCTTTAATATAAGGTTTCGCTTTTTTTGCAGTTTGTCTTACATAAGGTGAAGCTACTGCAAATACTATAATATCTTTATCTTTACAGGAATCTTCTAAGTCACCTGATATACTTACGGATTCAGGAAGTTTTGCACCCGGAAGCTTATCCTTTAATTCTCTGGTTTTTGATAAAATTTCCACTTCATTAGCAAGTGAAGACCATAGGGTTACCTCATGTCCATTATTTCCAAGTAGAATTGCTAAGGCTGTTCCCCAAGCTCCTGCCCCTAAAATACTTACTTTTGCCATTCAAAATACCTCCTAAGTTTACTTGTCAATTTTCACCTTTTGACCTATTTTATTCTCAGTTCCACTCATTAGCCGTTTTATGTTGGAGCGATGCTTTATAAAAGCAGATAAAGTAAATATGATGCTAACAATAATCATATGTAAATTACCTGGATAAAAGATTATTATCCATATAGGTAATAATGTTGATATAACCAAGGATCCAAGTGATACATATCTTGTAATAATAACGATTAACAGAAATACAATCAAAGTAACAATTGCAAGTCTCCAGTCCAGAGCTAATATTACTCCACCAGTTGCTGCGATTCCCTTACCACCTTTAAAGTGTAACCAGAAAGGAAAATTATGTCCTAATACAACTCCAAGACCAGTATAAAGCATTAAAAGGCCCAGTGCTTCATAGTCCGGGAATATAAGAAAGCGGATCAATAATATTGGAATAATTGCCTTAATGGCATCTCCTAAAAATGTAATTAATCCTGCTTTCCAGCCCAGAGTACGAAGTGCATTAGTGGTTCCAGCATTACCACTTCCATATTTACGAATATCAATTTTATTGGCTTTTCCAACTAAGTAGCCTGTTGAAATACATCCAAAACCGTAACCAAGTACTAAGCAAATTAATATTTTTGTAAACATACTATTCCTATTCCTTTTCCTTTCGCTCCCTGATGAAGAACTTCAATGAGGTTCCAGCAAAGCCAAAGGCCTCTCTAATTTTATTTTCTATATATCTAGTATATGAGAAATGCATCAAAGACTTGTCATTAACAAAGATAACAAATGTAGGTGGTTTTACTGAAACTTGTGTAATATAATATAGTTTTAAACGTTTTCCTTTATCAGAAGGAGGCTGCTGCAGGGCAATGGCCTCTGCCATGATTTCATTTAATACACCTGTAGCAATTCGTAAATTTTGATTTTGAATTACTTGCTCTATTAAATCAAATAACTTATTTAACCTTTGTCCGGTTAATGCAGAGATAAAAATCATTTCTGCATAGGGCATAAAGGATAAAACTTCTTTTATCTTATTTGTATGTTTATATATGGTTTTATCATCTTTTTCAACCGCATCCCATTTGTTTACCGCAATAATAATACCTTTACCACGTTCATGGGCAATACCTGCTATTTTGGCATCCTGTTCTGTAACACCTTCTGAAGCATCGATTACAAGAACAACCACATCGGCTCTTTCTACTGCAGATACGGTACGGATAATGCTGTAACGCTCCAAATCTTCTGTAATTTTATTTTTACGGCGAAGTCCGGCTGTATCTATAAATATATACTCCTTGCCATGATATTTTACAGTAGTATCAATAGCATCTCTGGTAGTACCGGCAATGTCGGATACGATAACTCGCTCTTCTCCTAATAGCTTATTCACTATAGAGGATTTTCCTACATTGGGCTTGCCTACTATTGCGATTCTTGGACGTTCATCTTCCTCTTCCATCATATCTTCCGGTCTAAAATGTTTAATTACTTCATCTAGCATATCTCCAAGCCCAAGTTTGGAAGAAGCAGATACAGGATGAGGATCTCCAATTCCTAGATTATAAAATTCATATACATCTGGCATGAATTTATCAAAGTTATCTACTTTATTTACAACTAAAACGACTGGTTTACTGGAACGTCTTAGCATATCCGCAACTTTAAAGTCAGCATCCACCAAGCCTTGTCTTACATCAACGATAAACATAATAACATCTGCCGTTTCAATGGCGATTTCTGCTTGTTGTCTCATATAGGATAACATTAAATCTTTACTTTCCGGTTCAATACCTCCTGTATCAATCATTGTAAATTGATTGGTTAGCCAGGTAACATCAGCATAAATTCGATCCCTTGTTACACCCGGAAAATCTTTTACAATAGAAATCTTTTCTCCTGCTAATGCATTAAACAATGTTGACTTTCCTACATTTGGACGGCCAACAATTGCAACTATCGGTTTACTCATATTTATAACTTGCTCCTTTCAAAATCTGGAGACTTTATGCGTAGCACAAATCCCTCATTAAATCTTAATTAATGATTGCATCAATTAAGGACTTTCCGTCTGATTGTACAATACGAAGTTCCGTTTGTAAAGTATTTCTGATATCTTCTACAGTAAAATCATCAAGTAACACTTCTTCACCATTACGAAGTAATACCTCCGGTAATAATAAGTATTCCCCTAAATCTTTCTCTTTTAACTGTTTCATTATATCTTGTCCAGTTAATAAACCAGCTACTGTAATGTCTTTACCAAAGAAATCATTGATAATAGTATATACATTTACATTAATATTTGGATACTTTGTATTCAGCTGCTTTATCAAATCTTCTATAAAAGGCGCAGCGAGCACTCCTGTTGCTAAGGATAAAGTCTTAATCCTATTATCACCGGTAAGGCTCTCAAAATATTCTTTGAATTCATTCATCAAAAGACGTACCATTCCTACTCCATTCTCTAGCTGAAGATAGCCTTCGTAATTATCTTCAGCAGGAATTGACAGTCCAGCAGTAATATACCATTCATCACTGGCATGAATGAATCTGGTACCATAAGCTTCTAACAATACCTTTTGCCAGCTGTGAATTATTTTTAACACTTCTAATGCATCTTCTTTATTAAACTTCTCCAAATTGGCTAAACCTTCACGGTATTTTGTTAAGCCAACGGGTACTATGGATACGCTTTGCATGTGTGGTATATAAGCTGCAAGATCATGAATGGTACGTTCTAATTCTTCTCCATCATTAATACCTTTACATAGAACGATTTGTCCGTTCATGATAATACCTGCATCATAAAGCTTTTTTATTTTATCCAAAGCATCACCAGCAAAACGATTATGCAGCATTTTGCATCTTAATTCTTTGTTGGTAGTGTGAACAGATACATTAATAGGTGATAATTTGTAGAAAATAATTCGTTCAATATCCTCATCGCTCATATTTGTTAATGTAATATAATTTCCCTGCAAAAAGGATAATCTTGCATCGTCGTCCTTAAAATATAAAGTTTCACGCATACCGGGCGGCATCTGATCAATAAAGCAGAACATACAATTATTTTTGCAGGAACGATAAGAATCCATTAAACCTTCTTCAAATTCAATGCCTATTTCTTCTTGCAAGTCTTTTTCTATTTCAATTTCCCATTGCTCACCATCTGGTTTTTCAATGAGAAGTACCAAATATTCATCATTGACTGCATAGTGATAGTCAAAAACATCCTTTATTTCTCTATCATTAACCCGAAGCAGCTTATCACCTGGTGCAATTTCCATTTCTTCTGCTATGCTGCCGGCTGCCACGCTTTTAATAATATGGCCTTTCTCTTTCATTTTTCTTTCCTTTCAATAAAGCAAATATATCTAACTAAATTTTTATACAAAATTAGGATATCTGATAATTGTTTACTTATTTAGCATAGATTACATATATTTTAGTATAACAGCAGAGTGAAAAATTATCAAATGTATTTTAACACAAAGTTTAGCGTTCTCTTATTAAGTCCAAAAATTCTTTAGTCTTCTATCATTAGGAATGCAGCTAATATTCCTCGTTTTCCCTGTGTTGCCCTATGGGAAAATAATATGTCTTTGTTACAGGAAGTACAAACACCTGAAATATGAATATTATTTTTCTCAATACCGGCATCTAATAATATATGTTTATTAGCTTCCCAAAGGTTAAGCTGATATTTATGGTTTCCCTTATCTAATAAAATATCTTTTAGCTGTTCACTATTAAATTCATTGTTAAATTTGTCTGCAACATCTTCACTTACTTCATAACAATCCATACAAATAGAAGGGCCAATGACTGCCACTACATCTTTTGGCTCCGTTCCAAAGTGTTCCCGCATAGCTTCAAGAGTTACCTTACCCATTCTTTTTACAGTCCCTCTCCAGCCTGAATGACTAAGTCCAATGGCATGATTTTTAGTATCTACAAAATATAATATGTCACAGTCTGCCGAAAATGTAACAAGGGGAATATTGGGAATGTTAGTGATTAATCCATCAACACCTTCATAATCCCGATTTCGAATAATACCTTTTCCTTTATCTGCTTCTGTAACCAGCCTTACTACAGTATTATGTACCTGGTGTGATAAAACACAGTCTTTCATAGGTATACCAATACTTTCGCAGATTCTTCTATAATTTTCATCAACATCTTTTGGATTGTCACCATTGGTATAACCCAAATTCATACTTTCAAAATAACCTTTACTAACACCGCCTAATCTTGTTGAAAATCCATGACGTATAAAGGGAATTTCTGATAAAGCCGGAAATGTAAAAAAAGGTGTTTTACTTTCTGTATTTAAAATAGCTTCTTTATTATTAACAAAATTCATGAAATCCTCCAATTCTGATTTGCGTGTCAAAACTCTAATATGGTTTATTGAATGAATAGTGTTGCATATATATACTATTCATAATTTAATTAATATAAGAGTTTTGATATGCAAATCAATTCTATAATTCTAATTTATACCTGATGATTAGCAAAAAAAATAAACCAGCCCGCTGAATAGTTCCAATCACATTACAAGTATTAATAGAAATGAGCTTGAAAAGCATCTTGAATAAGAGTAATTTCTTGATCTAATATAAGAACTACATCAAACCGACATGGCGTTTCCATGGAGATATTGTTTATTAACATATAATACTCAGCTGTTCTTGATATTTTCTTTATTTTACGTAAATCGATGGCTTCATGTGGCATTCCTTTAGCAGAATTGATTCGGTATTTTACTTCTATAAATATAAGGTATCTGTCTTGTTTTGCTATAATATCAATTTCACCTGTTCTACATTGAAAATTTGTCTTAATTATCTTATAACCTTGAAGTTTTAAATACTCCACTGCTTTTTCCTCAAACTCTTTCCCAATGGTACGTTTATTATACATAGGCTTTCTCCTCTTATCACTTACTGGGTAGGTAAAACCTTCTTCTTAATTCAATCCATGTCATCTACAAATAATAATATTTCTGATACTACCTCATATAATTCAGGTGGAATAAAATCTCCTACTTCTAATCTGGAAAGAGTACCTGCCAGTTGATCGTCCTTATGGACGGGAACCTTATTTTCACCAGCTTTTTTGATAATTTTGTCAGCCAAATAGCCTTTACCAGAAGCTATGATTCTTGGAGCCGGTTCATCAGGATGGTAAGATAGCGCTACTGCTGTTTTGTTTCTAAACTTAGGGTCCATAATAGTATTTAAATTAATTCCTGTCTCCATATCTATTTTAGCCCCACTATTATCAGATTTAAGACCAGTTTTATTTTTTTGATTTTCTACTGATTTCTTGCCTTCTTCCATTAGAATCCTCCTAATAAAAAAGAAACAGTTAATATTCAAACATCAAGGTTAATTAATTAATAGATTTCATAGTACCATAGTTATAGATGGTTATTGTTTATGTTCTATTGGATTTGTTTAGTATCATCATTGGGGCTGTTGTAAAATAAAAAATGTCATTCTGAGCATGCCTTGTCATTGCTATGAAAGAACCATAGCAAGCAACTCCTTCGGAGTTGTTTATGCG
>CALDJN010000271.1 GCA_937901695.1 uncultured Anaerocolumna sp. | reverse complement strand
ATATCAAGTACGCCGGCAAAGGATACTCTGGAGATTGCTAATGCATTTCTTGCTCCAATCTTCTTGTAGTAATAATTATCAAGACCAGTTTTGCTCATTAGTATTTCAACAAGAAGTTCATCATCTTGAATTGCCAGTTTCTTTCTTCCTAAATAAAAATCCTTGATTGGAAGAATACGTTCACCCTTGCTGCTTGCAAGACGAAGTTTGGAATCAGTTGCAAAGAAGATTAATACACTATCCCCTTTTGGTGAGCCGTTACAGATGTTACCGCCAATGGTACCCAGATTACGAATAGCAGGAGCTGCAATTTCAATTACGGCATCCTTTAAAATCTGAGGAACCAGTTTACTTTGATAAACTTCTGTAAAAGTACTGGCAGCTCCAATACGTATATATTCATCATCTACTGTGATTTGCTTTAATTCTGGTATTTTATTTAGAAATAAGTAGGAAGCATCATCATGGGCTTCAATCATTAAATCGGTTCCTCCGGCATATGGAGTAATAGATTCTCTGCCACGGATTTCTAAAGCTTCTTTTAAGGATGTTGCAAGATAACTTTTTACCATAACCCTTTACCCTCCTTTGCTGCAATGCCAATTGCTTCAACAATGGCATTATAACCAGTACATCTGCAAAGATTACCTGAGATTCCTCTGCGGATATCTTCTTCTGTAGGATTTGGATTCTCTGCAAGTATACGTTCAGAAGCAAGCATCATGCCGGGGATACAGAAACCACACTGTACAGCACTGACAGCTGCATAGGCATTTTCAAGAACTGTAAAACGATCTGTTTTACTATAGCCTTCAATTGTCATAACAGTACTGCCTTCAATACTTCCCATAGCTACCATACAGGAGTTAACTAATTTTTCATCAAGGATTACAGAGCAAGCGCCGCATTCGCCTTCTTTACAGCCGCATTTTGCACCTGTAAGGCGGAATTCATTTCTAAGTACATCCAGTAAGCGCTCATTTGGGTTTGCATTGCTAGTAACTTCTTCGCCATTTAGAATAAATTTAATCATTACTTTGCCACCTCCTGTAAATATTTCATGGTATCTTCCTGTGTATAAGGAATATGATTAATTCTATTTTCAAGTGCATTTTCTAAAGCGTCAATATAAGCAGGAGCAGGACCAACGTTTGGTAATTCTCCGGCACCTTTTGCGCCATAAGGTCCTTCAATGTATGGAACTTCAATAATATCTGTTACCATGTTTGGAACATCCATTGAAGTAGGAATGATGTAATCACTGAAACTATTGTTACGAATGATACCTTTTTCATTGTAATTAATCTGTTCCATGGATGCATAACCAATGGATTGTAGGAAACCACCCTGCATCTGACCGTGTAAAATATTTAAATCAAGAGGAGTACCAACATCATATACGCCCCAAGCTCCAAGTACATTAGTTGTTGCAGTAAGAGTATCTACTTCCAGTTCAATTACATTAACTGACCAGGAGTAAGTAGGATAAGCGTCTCCATGGAAAGTATTAATATCAAATGGAATTAAGAAGTCCGGATGAACATAATGTTCTTCTATCATTTGCTCTTCGCCAGATTTCCATTGCACTTTTAATTTCTCAGCTGCACGTTTTATTAATTGTCCAACTACCATTAAAGAACGGCTTGCTACAGTAGGACCGGAGTCAGGAACTCTGTCTGTATCCGGGTTAGCAAATATTACTTTATCTATAGAAATGCCTAAAGTATCAGCTACGATTTTACTAAATGTAGTCTTAGCACCCTGTCCCATATCAGTGATACTTATAAGAATTTCAACTGTATCATCAGCATTTTTCTTAAGTCTGGCAACAGCTTTAATAAAATCTCTTTCTCCGCTGCCTGTAAAGCCACATCCGTGATAAACTAAAGAAATACCAATTCCTTTACGGTATCTGCCAGTTTGATTTTTATAAAGTTCACGTTTCTTTCTAAAATCAGATAATTGATCAGCTCTTTCAATCATTTCCGGTAGAGGAACATGGAAATGGAATTGACCGCTTGTGGAGGTAGCATCACCTTGTTTTACCATATGCTGTTCCTTAAACTTTAAGGAATCAACACCTAATTCTTTTGCAATATGAAGCATCATCATCTCAATTGCAAAGAAAGTTTGAGGAGCACCGAAGCCACGCATTGCACCATTAGGAACGGTGTTAGTTTTTTTGGCATCTCCGGTTACCCGTAGGTTTGTAATATTATATACGCCGCTTGCACCAATGATACCACGTTGTAAAACTACATTGGTTAATGTTGTATATGCACCACTATTATAGGTTACGTCAATATCCATACCGGTAACTCTGCCATTTTTAATAGCTGCTTTGTAGGTACAGATAGAAGGATGACGTTTAGAAGTAAATTCTATGTCTTCTCTTCTGTCAAATACATATTTAACAGGTTTGTTTGCTTTAATTGCTGCTACAGCAAGCTGGCAGGCAAGTATAGATGGGTAATCTTCTTTACCACCAAAACCACCGCCGGTAACATCTTGGATAATCTGAATATCCTTTTTATCGTATCCTATTGCTTTTGCAACTGCACCAAATACATAATATGGACATTGCATAGAACCGCGAACGGTCATACGTCCATCATGTGGGTAAGCAATCAGACCATTAGTTTCCAAGTAAGCTTGCTCTTGGTGACCAGTTTCAAATGTTTCAGTTATAATACGATCTGCTTCTTCAAAAGCTTTGTCTACGTCACCTTTTGCATAATTGTAGTGGAAGAAAGAAACATCTGATTTTCGAACGTCAAATACAGGTTCTAATTCTTCGTAATCTACAACGATTTCACTAAGAATTTTTCCTATTTCTTTCTTGTCTGGTCCTACCACCATCAGAATTGGATCTCCAACATATTCTACAGTATCTACAGGAAATACAGGCATGTCTTCCTCAACAACATGTATTTTGTTTTCACCTGGAACATCATTCTTATCAACAACAAAATATCCTGCTGAAATGTTAGGAAGAGTAATGTTCTTGATTCTTGCTTTAGCCTTTGTGGAACGTAGCATTTTGCCATAAAGCATGTCATCCATTATAATATCATCTACATATAGTGCTTGACCGCTTACTTTGGCATCATGGTCCATTTTCTTTACAGATTTACTTATAGCTTCCATATTTACCTCCTATAAATTAATTTAAAGAGTTACTTTAAATGTTTGTTAAAAATTTGGCTAATAAATAACCCATATCCTATAACAATCTCACTATGATTATTATAGGATATGGGTTATTTTTCGTCAAATTCTTTTACAAAAGAACTCGAGTTCAGAAGCTTTTATATACTTAGAACAACCTCTTAAATTCATCTTCTGCATACTTTCGTACATTTTGTTCAAATTCCAGATATTTTTCCAAAAATTCCAGTCCTTCTTTTGTTAAATAAGTATTTCCGCCTTTACTTCCGCCGTGTATCCGCTCCACTACTGCATAACCAAGCTCTTCTTCTAATTTATTTAACATTGACCAGGCTTTACTATTTGAAAGTGCTATATGCCTGCAAGCATTTCTTACAGAATGGGTTTCTTTAATCAGCATCAATAGAAGTTTTGTCCTAGAATTAAAAAACATAGATTCTTTTTCGATGCTAATCCTTAAGAAAGGGTGTAATATATGCTCGTTATGCTCTTTTAGTAATGCATCCAATCGATCCATATCGTCGGTGTCAAGAATAATACCTTCATCCTGGACTTCCATAAGTTTTCGTTCTACTCCTAGATTTTGCACGGCTCCCCTTAACCCATTGGGACCGTTATAGGATAGAATGGAAGGAAGTAAAGTAGAAGCTATTAAAAGAGGGTGCCCGGCTTTTCCCTCATAGGCAGGAGCGAGAAGCTGTTCACCGGAAGTTATCATTTTAACAAGTGTATCAGGTGTAAACATAGGAACGTTGACTGGTGTAAAGACGATTTGATCGCATTTTTCCTTTAGAAATTCAAATCCTATTTTTGCAGAGTCAAACATCTGGGATTGTTCATATTCTTCATTTCGAAGGAATATGACTCCATAGTCTGATAAATGGTATTCGATATCTCCAGCAGCACACCCGGTAATGATAACAATAGGAGAGATTCCAGCTCTTTGAAATGTCAATACAATTCTTTTTATAACTGTAATCGAACCAATTTTAAGAAGTGGATCGGACTTACTTTTCTTTGAAGTTTTACCAGCGGCAACAATAATTCCGCCTGTTTCTTTTAACAACTTGTCATTCATAGCCCACACCTTCTTTACTATACTTTTCAAAAGCTTTCGATTTGAAAGGGTAACATAATACTATTTTACACATAAAGTCATAAGTTTTCAAGGTAGTTTGGCATGTTTGTATATATTTTAACTATTCCAAGGTGGCAGTTAGCCTGTGGCATCCCAACTAGGTTAAAATATAAATTGATTCGTTGTTACTTATTATATCCAATCCTTACAGACATCTATCCATTGAAGTGGGTTGGAGTATTTTTCTAACTCGTCTATAGTTAGCTCTATGGCACTGTTGCTACTTCCGCAAGCGGGGAAAACAGTTTTAAATCTTTTCAGCGAAATGTCTAAATATACATCTACATTCTTATTAATGGAAAAGGGACAAACCCCTCCAACAGCATGTCCTATAAAAGTTTCTACCTCATCTGGTGAAAGCATCTTAGCTTTAGAATGAAAGCATGCTTTATATTTTGAGTTATCTACCTTGGCATCTCCTGCAGTAACAACTAAAATTGCCCTGTCATCTACTTTAAAGGACAAAGATTTTGCAATGCGTTTTGGTTCACAGCCAAGTGCAGCTGCCGCCAATTCAACGGTGGCACTGGAAACGTCAAACTCCTGTATTCTATTCTCCATATTCCATTGTTTGAAATATGCTCTTACTTTATCAATTGCCATTCTGATACCTCCCAAGTATATGTATATAACGATATTACTATGTATAATAATACATGAAAGAGAAAGTATCAAGGAATATTATTTTTTCTAACAGACTTATCTTTTAGGTATCTTACAACCTTCATCTGTACAGACGATACCTTCTCCACCATGAATTTGCTGAAGAGGTTTTATTTTATGCTTAGTCTTTTGAACTCGTCATTCAACTTTTTGCATTTAACTTATTATAATTTAAAACCTTTTTTATAAGAAAAGCATCTATATAGTATAATATAATTAATGAAACGAATATATTCGACTCCAATTGCAGGGGTTAACCGGATACGTAAAGATACAATTATATTATGATTAATAATTAAGAGAGGATAGTGGAGAAATGTGAATGATACTGCTTATGATAAGCTAACGGAACATATTATAAATAATCAAAATAATTTTTACCGCATTGCATATTGTTATGTCTACAATAAAGAGAGTGCTTTAGATATTATACAAAATGCTATATGTAAGGCACTGGAAAGTTATGAGAGTCTAAGGAATGAAAAAGCAATAAAAACATGGTTTTATAGGATTTTAATAAATGAATGCCTGCAATATCTAAGAAAGAGCAAGAAGGAAATTATATGTGATCCAATAGATATGAAGGAGGAAATTTATTATGAAGATGCTTATGAACCAAAGTTAGAAGTGTATGAGAGAGTCTGCCAATTGCCGGAACAGATGAAGACAATTATTATACTGCATTTTTATGAACAGATGACTTTAAAAGAAATATCACAAACATTAGATGTAAACTTAAACACAGTAAAAACACGGCTATATGCCGCATTAAAAAGATTAAAAAATGAGCTGGAGGTAGAATATGAAACAAATTAAGGAATCAAAAGATATATATGATAGTATTAAAATCCCTGGTGAATTGAAACAAGTAGTTGATAATACGCTAAAGGAACAAGCTGGAAACTTAAATTTTACAAGGAATCGCTCTAAAGGAAATATAGTATTCCATTTAATGAAGTACACAATGGCAGCAGCAGCTGTTTCACTTATATTTTTTTCCGTAGCATTAAACACTAGTGAAGTATTTGCAAAAGAAGTAGATAAGATTCCAGTGATTAATGGCTTGGCTAAAGTTCTTACAGTACGTTCTTATGAAGATGTAACGGATAACCAAAAGATATCAGTAAAAGTACCTAATATTGAGATAAACCAAGCAGACAATAATGGACTGGATAAGGCGAACCAAGGAGAAACAGAACAATTCGTAGCAGATGTAAATAAAGAAATTGATAAAATAATTGATGCGTATGTAGCAGATGCACAGAAAAGTATAGATGAATATAAACAAGCATTTATACAAACTGGTGGTACGGAAGAAGAATGGAAACAAAAAGACATCGGTGTTAAAGTTGACTATGATGTAAAATATCAGGCAGACAATCGATTATCTCTTGTTCTTACTGCAGATGAAAATTGGTGTTCTGCTTATGGTAAAAAGTATTATTATAATCTTGATTTGAAAGATAATACCCAAATAAGTCTAAAGGACATATTAGGTGAAGATTATATCAATATTGCCAATGAAAGTATTATAAGTCAAATGAAAAATCGAGTACAGGATAATAAAGACTATGTTTATTGGGGTATTGCCGGTGATGGGGCATTGGATATAGATGGTTTTACTTCTATAGATGAAAATACAAATTTCTATATCAATGAAAAAGGAAACCCAGTTATATGTTTTGATAAATATGAAGTTGCTCCAGGATTTATGGGAGCTCAGGAATTTGAAATTATAAAATAATTTATTTACCCCTATGGGATTGCAATATGCTACTCATAGGGGTTTTTGTTTTACAGGGTATTTTCTATAGTAAATAGCTTTATAAAGGTAGTAAATTATTGACAACGAGTGAAAACCATTGTAAGATAATTGTAAAGTATCGTATCAATACGGTTAGTGAGGAGGTAGCAGATGAAAAAGGTATGGTTTCTGTTTATATTGAGTATGATTTTTTGCTGTTCATGTGATAAGCGAGAAGATACTTCATTACCAAGTGCAGAAGGGGAAACACTGAAAATAGGAGAGACAGATGCACATGTACAAGGCAAAAATCTCATACATGATGCTATAGTATCGCAAAAAGAAATAGCAGCAAAAGATATGAATATTGATAAACTTATTTTAAGAATTTACGCTGATGGGAAACGGGTATTGGCAAAAGAAGACAATTTTTACTATTGGTATGAACTTGATGGAGAAGCCTATATCGAATCAGGGAAAATCGAAGAAAAAGATAATAAGGAAGAATTTGTAGTCCTTTCCACTAATGCTGATGAGTATAATGAGAGAATTGTGAATGTATCTCTTCCTGAAACTGCAAGTTTTTTAAGATTAATAAATGCAGTAGGAGATAGGGCAATTGTTCAAACTACTTTGGAAGATCAGGGTGGAAATTATAATCTAAAAGTTGATCTATCATCCGGAACCACGGTTCCTATAACCTATATTGATAGACTCAGTTCAGATGAAAAAAGAATGAATCGAGGTGAAACTGTAATTCTGCTACCAAATGATATGACGCTATGCCATTTTTTTATATGGGGTGGGCACGCAGACAATAGTTCCTCTATATGGATACTTTTTAATAAAGAAGATAATGAAATTAAACGTTTTTCAACAAGATACTTTGATGACATAGATAATATCTGTGTGGATGATGATGGTAAGTATGTGTGCTTTACATATGGGCAAACAACCAGTCGTCCTCAGCTTCTTAGTGTGGAAGAGGAAAGCGTAACCCCTATATTTGGTGAAGATGATTATTTCGGTTTTGAAGCAGTATTGTCTATGAACTGGGTAAATACAGATACTTTAGCGATAGGCTATTGGAAGGATGATAATCGCATTGTAAAATTCCAAAAGGTCTTATTCGAATAAAAATCTATTTTAATAAGACTATAAATAGGATGGGTCAAATATGATTATTGATTTTGACATTTTAACAATTTTACTTGGAATTATATTTTTCATTATTTTAGTTTTGTTTTTAAAAGCACCTATGGGATTGGGAACCCATAGGTGCTAAACATAGAAAAGGATTAAATAGAAATAAATAAAGATATTATTTAGGGGTCTATAATTATGTAAAAAATTATCTTGGGAAATAATTTTTACAGTAATTATTAAATTAAATTAATAAAGTTAAAATCATAACATGCTCCCACTTCTAAAGTAGTGGGGGCTTCCCGGGTAAGCAACCTAACGGCTGCAGTAAGCGGGATAGATATTTAAATTTACTTATTTGTTAATAACAGTACCTGTTTTACCAACAATACCATCTTTTGCTTTCTCCAATAGGGTAATTAAAGCCTTACGTCCATCTTTGGAAGAAGCAAAATCAACAGCTGCCTGCACTTTAGGAAGCATGGAGCCTGGAGCAAAATGCCCTTCTTCCATGTACTTCTTAGCTTCATCAACAGTTATGTTGGATAGCCATTTCACATCTGGTTTACCAAAGTTAATAGCTACTTTTTCAACTGCAGTTAAAATAATTAAATAATCTGCATCTAATTCCTTTGCTAATACACAACTTGCAAAGTCTTTATCTATAACAGCACTTACACCTTTTAAGTGATTTCCCTTTAATACAACCGGGATACCACCGCCACCACCTGCGATGACTACTTGACCAGCGTCTACTAATGTACGAATTGCATCTATTTCTACGATTTCGACAGGCTTTGGAGAGGCAACTACACGTCTATAACCTCTGCCTGCATCTTCTTTTATTGGATAACCATATTTCTGTGAAAATTCATCAGCTTGTTCTTTGCTCATAAATTTACCGATAGGCTTAGTTGGATTTTGGAATGCAGGATCTTCACCGTTTACAAGAACTTGCGTAATCATTGTTGTAACAGGAGTATCTTTTCCACGGTTCTTTAATTCTTCACGAATTGCATTTTGTAAATCATAGCCGATATAAGCCTGACTCATTGCAACACAAACTGAAAGAGGGATGATTGGCTGATCTTTTTCTATTTTGCTGAATTCTGTAAATGCATTATTAATCATACCCACCTGTGGACCATTTCCATGGGAAATAACCACCTGGTGTCCTTCTTCAATTAAATCAACGATGGACTTTGCAGTTATTTTAACTGCCTCCATTTGTTCTGCAAGGGTATTTCCAAGAGCATTTCCACCTAAAGCAATAACAATCTTTTTCTTGCTCATTATATATACCTCATTTCTGCATAGGACTTTGAATAATTTTATTAATATATATTTATATTCTGGTGTCAGGCACCTAAATTTGGTGCCTGGCACCGGAAGGTTACCGAAGGGATTCTTCGCCCTTTGGGCTCAGAATGACAAAAGGGCGAAGAATGACAAAATGGTTTCCCTTATTTAAAGATTCTAGGAGTTCCTTTTTCTTCTAATTTCTTTAAGATAGTAGCTGGATCTGCAAATTTGCTTAACATAATCATAGCAGCGATAACGTATGGTTTGAAGCTTGCTTCTTTGTAAAGAGGATCTCTGTAACGATCGAATACAGAAGCATCTACTTCTCCTTCTTTACAGCTTACATCAGTGATATCAGCTGGTAAGCAGTGAAGGTATAAAGCTTTTCCGTCTTTTGTAGTTTTCATTAATTCTTCGGAACAAGTCCAATCTTTATGTCCGGCATTTTGTGCTAATAATTCTTTCTCTAAAGTCTTGATTCCTTCAAAGTCACCTTCGCCATAAAGGTTAGTACGTTTTTCCATAGCTGCAAATGGAGCCCAGCTCTTTGGATATACAATATCAGCATCTTTGAAAGCTTCAGCCATGTTGTTGGTTTTCTTGAAAGAACCGCCGGATTTAGCAGCATTCTTCTTAGCTACTTCTTCAACTTCTGGCATTACTTCATAGCCTTCTGGATGAGCAAGAACAACTTCCATACCCATACGAGTCATAAGACCGATAACACCTTGAGGTACGGATAATGGTTTTCCGTAGGAAGGAGAGTAAGCCCAAGTCATAGCAAGTTTTTTACCTTTTAAGTTTTCTACACCGCCAAATTCATGGATGATATGAAGCATATCAGCCATACATTGAGTTGGGTGGTCAATATCACATTGAAGGTTTACAAGAGTAGGTCTTTGCTCTAAGATACCATCTTTGTGTCCTTGTTGAACAGCTTCAGAAAATTCATGCATGTAAGCATTACCTTTTCCGATGTACATATCATCGCGGATACCGATAACATCAGCCATGAAAGAAATCATGTTAGCTGTTTCACGAACGGTTTCACCATGAGCTACCTGGGATTTTCCTTCATCTAAGTCTTGTACCTCTAATCCAAGTAAGTTACAAGCAGAAGCAAAAGAGAAACGAGTACGTGTTGAGTTATCTCTGAATAAAGAGATTCCTAAACCACTTTCAAATACTTTAGTAGAGATGTTGTTCTCTCTCATGTAACGAAGAGCATCTGCAATTGTCCATACAGCTTCTAATTCATCATCAGTTTTTTCCCAAGTCAGGAAGAAATCATTGTTGTACATTTCTTTAAAGTTTAATTTGTTTAACTTATCAATATAAGTTTGAAGAGTTTTCATAGATTCAGTCTCCTTTAATATAATTATTAATTTGTTTATTTTCTACTATTTGCAATAAGCAGTTGGTAATGCAGCATAAACTGCAGCACATTTAACTAAGTCTTCTTTCCAAGTCATTTCATTAGGAGCATGAGCCTGAGCTTCAGCACCTGGTCCAAATCCGATACATGGGATTCCGTTACGTCCCATAATAGATACACCGTTTGTAGAGAATGTCCATTTATCAGTAAGTGGACGAGCTTTTCTCATTTCATCTGCATTGGCAGCACCGCTGCGTGTAGTTCCGTAAAGTCCCTTGTATGCTTCTTCCATAGCTTTGGTTACAGCATGATCTTCTGGAATTACCCAGGTTGGGAAGTAGCATTCGATTGGATATACAAGTCCTGTGTAGCTTGGTCTGTCATATTGATACATGCTGACTGTAGCATTGTATTTCTTTACAGCTGGAAGTGCACGAATTTCATCTAAGCAGCTTTCCCAAGTCTCACCTGCTGTCATACGACGGTCTAAGGAGATAGAACAGGAGTCAGCAACTGCACAACGGCTTGGAGAAGTAAAGAAGATTTCAGAAGTAGTTACAGTACCACGACCTAAGAAATTAGCTTCTTTCCATTCTGGGTTGTATTTTTCATCTAACATTTTTACTAAGCCTTTGATTTCTTTATCATCAGCTGCATCGTTTTCATTTAAATCACGTACATTTGTAAGAATCTCAGCCATTTTGTAAATAGCATTGTCACCACGTTCCGGAGCGGAACCATGGCAGGAAACACCTTGAACATCAACACGGATTTCCATACGTCCACGTTGTCCACGATAGATACCACCATCAGTAGGCTCTGTAGAAACTACGAATTCTGGTCTAACTTTACCTTCGTTGATGATATATTGCCAGCAAAGACCGTCACAGTCTTCTTCTTGAACAGTACCTGTAACTAATACAGAGTATTTGTCATTTAGTAATCCTAAATCTTTCATGATTTTTGCACCGTAAACTGCAGATACAATACCACCCATTTGATCAGAAGTACCACGTCCACCGATTTCTGTGTCTGTTTCATATCCTTCATAAGGGTCAAATTTCCAGTTGGCTCTGTTACCGATACCAACGGTATCAATATGAGCATCATAACCGATTAATTTTTTGCCGGTTCCCATGTAACCTAATACATTTCCCATTGGATCGATTTCCACTTTATCGAATCCAACAGCTCTCATTTCTTCAGCAATACGGTCAATGTGACCTTTTTCTCCACAGCTTTCGCCTGGAATTCTTACTAAGTCTCTTAAGAACTTAGTCATAGCTTTTTCGTAACCTTGTGCAGCGCTTTTAATTTGATCAAAATTCATATAAATATCCTCCTAAATTAATATTCTTTACCTTCCCAAACGATTTCTTTGAATCTATCTGGATCTGTGTCTCCTTCGGTTGAGAAGACTAAAACTCTTGAGTTTTCATCTAACTGTAAATAATCTTTTAAATCTTTATATTCTTCCATTTCCATGATGGATGCTAATAAACCTGTTGGTACAGCTCCGGATTCTCCAGAGATGACTTGAGGGTCCCCTTTAAATGGAGCAGCTAACAAACGCATACCTTTTGTTGATACCCAGTCTGGACAAGCTGCAAAAACAGTAACATGATTTTTAAGGATATCCCAGGAAATAGTGTTTGGCTCACCACAAGCTAAACCTGCCTGAATGGTTTCTAAATCCCCTTCAACGATACGTATCTTACCATCTTTTGCGGCAGCACCTTTGTAAAGGCAAGCAGCAGCGGCAGCTTCAGCAACAACAATCTTTGGAGGATTTTCAGGATAGCGGTTTGTAAAATATCCGGTAACAGCACCTGCTAAAGAACCTACTCCAGCCTGAACGAATACATGTGTTGGTCTGTCACATCCGTCTTCATTTAACTGTTCTGTTGCTTCCATAGCCATAGTTCCATATCCTTGCATAATCCAAGCAGGAATCTCTTCATAACCATCCCAGGCAGTATCCTGAACAACAACACCGTTTGGAGTCTTTGCAGCAGCTGCAGCAGCCATACGAACACATTCGTCGTAATTAACTTCTTCAATAGTGACAGTTGCATTTTCTTTTGCAATATTGTCAAATCTAGTTTTAGTGGAACCCTTTGGCATAAAAACAACTGCTTTTTGTTTTAATCTATTAGCAGCCCATGCAACACCTCTGCCGTGGTTACCATCTGTTGCAGTAAAGAAAGTTGCCTGACCAAATTCTTCTCTTAACTTATCAGAAGTTAAGACCTTATAAGGAAGTTCTGATACATCCTTATTTGTTTGTTTGGCAATATATTTTGCCATTGCAAAAGATCCGCCAAGAACTTTAAATGCATTTAAGCCGAATCTATAAGATTCATCTTTTACATAAAGTTCTTTTAATCCTAAATAAGAAGCCATATTATTTAGTTTTGCTAATGGAGTTGTTGAGTATTGAGGGAAGCTTTCGTGAAAAGTTCTGGCTTTTTTAATTTCATCAAGAGCCATAACCTTTAACTGGCTGTCCTCTGTTTTAGGCATTTCATTTTTTGCCCACTGTATTGGTTTCATGGAAACAAGACCTCCTTATTTTGTTGTTTTATTTACATCGATATAACTATATAGTGTGTACTTTGATATACCAAAATATTTGGATATTTTATCACCGGATTTTGTAATTAGAAAAGCGCCAGCATCATTTAAAAATTGAATGGCAGTTACTTTTTCTTCTTTTGTCATAAGTGCTGCCGGTTTTCCAACAAGAGTAACAGATTCTTCTATTAAATCATCCAAAAGATCATTTACATTCTGTGTAATTCTCTCTGGAGCCTTAGTTTCCGGCTCTGTGGAAATCAGTGATTTAACAACGCTGTCAAGTGTTGAAAATCCAGTTATGTCAAAATTAATGGAGAATATGTATCTGATTTTATTGTCGTCATCACGGATATACATAGTTGATGATTTTAAAACCCTGCCATCCTGGGTACGTGTCAGATAACCGTAACGGTCTTTTAATTGAGATGGGTCTTTACGTGCTTCTAAAACCACGTGAGATGGTCCATCACCAATATTACGTTTGGTAACTTGACCGTTCTCAATATAAACTACAGTATTCTCCAAATCTATTGCAGACAGATCATGTATGACAACTTCACAATTTTGGCCAAATTGTTGTGCGATGCCATGTGCTATTTGTTTTAAATAGTTTAGTGTATAGCCCATAATTAAGATTTCCTTTCGCGATAGGTGGTGTTCTTAAATTCATAATATCACAAAAAAAATATATTTCAATAGTTTTTTACAAAATAATTTAGGTAAACTAAAAATTTTTGTATTTTTCTATTGCAATTCATAAATAGAGATGATAAACTATACTTATAGAAGAAACTATATACACAATGCATAACAAACCAAAATTAATTCGTACAAAGTTATTTATATTAAGCAAGTGTTTATAATTTCAAACTAATCTATCTTGTAAAATTGTTACAAGAGACAAAAGCAAGGATTTATTGTAAACTATATAAAAGGAGGATTAGTCATGCTTATTATTGGAAACGGCAGAGTCATTACAAGAGATGAGGCAAACCCATTTTTAGAAAATGGAGCGGTACTTATTGAGAATGAATTAATTAAAAAGGTTGGCAAGACGGAAGGTTTAAGGAAAGAATATCCTGATGCAGAGTATATTGATGCTAAGGGCGGCGTAATCATGCCTGGTTTTATCAATATTCATGAGCATATTTACAGTGCTATGGCAAGAGGACTTTCTATTAAGGGATATAATCCCAATGGATTTTTAGATATCTTAGATGGTTTGTGGTGGACCATTGACCGTCACTTAACATTAGAGCAGACAAAACAAAGTGCAATTGCTACCTATATTGACTGTATCAAGAATGGTGTTACTACTGTATTTGACCATCATGCCAGCTTTGGCAATATTAAAGGCAGCTTATTTGCAATTGAAGATGCAGCAAAAGAACTTGG
Source organism: uncultured Anaerocolumna sp. (assembly GCA_937901695.1). Lineage (GTDB taxonomy): Bacteria > Bacillota > Clostridia > Lachnospirales > Lachnospiraceae > Anaerocolumna. The sequence continues at coordinate 2,719 of CALDJN010000271.1, read as the reverse complement.
AGTTAGAACTTGTTTATGTTATGAAGTATCTGACCGTGATGGAAAAGATAAGATGAAAGAAGCAGTAGCAGAGAATGCTGCATTTATCAAACATGCTTTAGCAGACAAATCTGACATGATAGCAGGTATGATGGGACTTCATGCTTCCTTTACTTTATCAGATGAAACCCTTGAACTATGTGCAGCTAATAAGCCTGATGAAGTTGGATATCACATTCACGTAGCAGAAGGTATTGAAGATTTATATGATTCTCTGAAGAAATATGGTAAGAGAATAATTGACCGTTTAATGGACCTGAATATATTAGGACCAAAGACATTAACAGCTCATTGTATTTATGTAAATCAGCATGAAATGGAGGTATTAAAAGCAACTGACACTATGGTAGTTCATAACCCAGAATCCAATATGGGTAATGCCTGTGGATGTCCTCCTACTATGGAAATTATGAAACATGGTGTATTAACAGGACTTGGTACGGATGGTTATACTCATGATATGATTGAATCTTATAAGGTAGCGAATATTCTCCACAAACATCATTTATGTGATGCAAATGCAGCCTGGGGAGAAGTTCCTACTATGTTATTTAAGAACAATGCAATTATTGCAAATCGTTACTTTAAGAAACCACTTGGCATCTTAAAAGAAGGAGCAGCTGCAGACGTAATTATAGCTGACTATAATCCTTTAACACCAATGTCAGCAGCAAACTGCAACAGCCACATTTTATTTGGCATGAATGGTAATAATGTAACTACAACGGTTATCAATGGTAAAGTAGTTATGAAAGATAGAATATTAACTACTATTGATGAAGAAAAGGCAATTAATAATGTAAGAACAGAGGCTGAAAAGCTTTGGAATAGTATAAATGCTTAAAATGCTCTAAAGCGCCAGAATTGAGGTTAGGTAGAAAAAAACAAGCTTTTTTCTACCGGCAATTTGTGCCAGAACACAAATCGCTGTTATTATTAAAATGGTGCTAAAGCACCAGAATCGAGGTTAGGCTGAAAAAAGCAGGCTTTTTTCAACCGGCAATTTGTGCAGGGCACAAATCGCTTTATTATTAAAATGGTGCTAAAGCACCGGAATCGAGGTAGGTATGAGTGATAGAATGACACCAATTCCGTTTGACAGATTGATGAATTGGATTTTAGAAGAAAAGAAAAACAGAAATACTGTTTTTGGTGTACGTAAATATTATGTTGCTAAAGAAGGACGTAATCTTGATTTATTTGATGAAAAGCTAGAAACTCCATTTGGCCCTGCAGCAGGACCACATACACAATTAGCACAGAACCTGGTTGCTTCTTATTATGCAGGAAGCCGTTTCTTTGAATTAAAAACGGTACAAGTATTAGACGGAGAAGACCTTCCTGTTGCCAAACCATGTATCAGAGCAGAGGATGAATGTTATAACTGTGAATGGTCTACAGAGCTTAGAGTTCCAGATGCTTTTAATGAATATGTAAAAGCATGGTTTGCAATTAAAGTGATTGCAAAAGAATTTAAACTTGGCTCTCCGGATGGATTCATGTTCAACATGAGTGTAGGATATGATTTAGAAGGCATTAAAACCAAGAAGATTGACGATTTTATTGAAGGTTTAAAAGAAGCAAAGGATACTCCGGTATTTAAAGAATGTAAAGAGTATTTATTAAAGAATATAAACTTATTTAAAAATGTAACAGAAGAGGATGTTAACGCTATTACTTCTAACATTTGTACTTCCATTACTTTATCAACTCTTCATGGATGTCCTCCACAAGAGATTGAACGTATTGCTTCCTATTTAATAAATGAAAAACATGTAAACACATTTATTAAATGTAATCCTACCCTTCTAGGTTATGAATTTGCCAGAAAAACTCTGGATGACATGGGATATGATTATATTGCATTTGGCGATTTCCACTTTAAAGATGACTTGCAATTTGAAGATGCAGTTCCTATGTTAAAGAGATTAATGGCTTTAGCCGATGGTAAAGGCTTAAGTTTTGGTGTTAAAATTACAAATACATTCCCTGTAGATGTTAAGGCAGGAGAGCTTCCAAGTGAAGAAATGTATATGTCAGGACGCTCCTTATATCCATTATCTATTGCAGTGGCTGAAAAACTTTCCAAAGAATTTGATGGAAAGCTTAGAATATCTTATTCCGGTGGTGCAGATGTTCATAATATTAATAAGATTTATGAATCAGGAATCTGGCCAATTACCATTGCAACTACAGTTCTAAAACCAGGCGGATACGAAAGAATGGTTCAAATTGCCAAGATTTTTGACAAGGAAGAATATAAACCATTTACCGGAGTTAATATAGAAGCAGTTACAAAATTACAAAGGGATTCTATTGTAGATCCTAACCATACAAAAGCAATCAAACCATTGCCATCTCGTAAGATGGAAAAACACGTTCCATTATTAGATTGCTTTGAAGCCCCTTGTAAACAAGGATGTCCAATACATCAGGATATTACTGCTTATTTAAATCTTGCCGGAAAAGGAAAATATCTGGAAGCTTTAAAAGTTATCGTAGAGAAGAACCCGCTTCCTTTCATTACAGGTACTATTTGTGCTCATAACTGTATGAGTAAGTGTACTCGTAACTTCTATGAAGAATCCGTTAAGATTCGTTCTGTGAAGTTAGAAGCTGCACAAGGCGGTTTTTCTGATCTTATGAAAGAATTAAAAGCACCAGCTGTAACTTACGAAGG
>CALDJN010000270.1 GCA_937901695.1 uncultured Anaerocolumna sp. | reverse complement strand
CTTGCGTGGGAGTGTTGTGCCTCCCACTTTCTTCACTCCGTTTTTATTATATCATGAACGTAAAGCGTGTTCATGATCTTGGCACTCCGCTCAGGATTGCAAGCAAGCTTGCGTGGGAGTGTTGTGCCTCCCACTTTCTTCACTCCGTTTTTATTATATCATACTTTTGAAAATTGTCTACTATATATAGTCTAAAATATTATTTTTGTACAACATGTTGTATTTACAACTATATACAAATATGTTTTCTATTTCAATAATTCTCAAAGTATGCTACAATCTATTGTAAGAGAATTCATGCCAAAATATTGATTGATTTTCCATTGTTATCAATATATATTTTAATTAAGCTAATATATCAAAGGGGAGCTTCCCTTATCTACAAAAGTGGGGATTACCCTCGCTTATAGAAGGAAGAACTTCCCTAACGGGGTAAAAATATGCATGATGTCTCACTATATAGCAAAATAATAAGAATTCAGGGGGCGAAGTTGCTTGAACAATTTTACATTTTATAGTCCGACTTATTTTGTATTCGGCAAAGGAAAAGAAACAGAAGCTGGTCATTATGTAAAACGATTTGGTGGTACTAAAGTACTACTTCATTACGGTGGTGGATCAGTAGTTCGTTCAGGATTATTAGATAGGGTAAAGAAATCTTTAGAAGAAGAGGGTCTTTCTTATCTGGAATTAGGAGGTGTAAAACCCAATCCAAGAAGTGGTTTGGTATATGAAGGAATCGAGCTTTGTAAGAAGAATAATATTGATTTTGTACTTGCTCTCGGTGGCGGAAGTACCATTGATTCTGCTAAAGCAATTGCGGCTGGCGCTAAATACGAAGGTGACTACTGGGATTTCTACGTAGGTACCCCAATCAAAGATGCCTTAAAAGTTGGTACTATACTTACCATTGCTGCTGCCGGCAGTGAAGGTTCTGGAGATACTGTTATTACACAGGAAGATGGTATGTTAAAAAGAGGCGCCGGAAGCGAATGTCTTCGCCCTGCTTTTTCTATTCTAAATCCAGAATTAACACAAACTCTACCTAGCTTCCAAACTGCATGTGGTTCAGCTGACATAATGGCTCATGTATTTGAAAGATATTTTACCAATACACAGGATGTTGAAATAACTGACCGCTTATGTGAATCCATCCTATTAACTATGATAAAAGAAGTTCCAAAGGCATTGAAAAACCCTAATGATTATGAAGCCAGAGCCAACATTATGTGGGCAGGAATGGTTGCTCATAATAATATCGTAGGTGTAGGCCGTGAACAAGATTGGGCAAGTCATGATATAGAACACGAGCTATCTGCATTATATGACTGTGCACACGGAGCAGGATTAGCCGTAATCTTCCCAGCCTGGATGAAGTATGTGATGCATCACGATATCAGCCGTTTCGCTCAGGTTGCAGTTCGAGTATGGGGCTGTAACATGGACTTTGCCCATCCTGAAGTAACTGCTGCAGAGGGTATAGAACGCTTTAAGAATTTCCTAACTTCTATAGGTCTACCGGTTAACTTCAAGGAATTAGGCGCTGATGCAAAAGATATTCCAGCATTGGTTGAAAAGCTGGGACTTGGCGAAAGTGGAACTGTAGGTAATTTTGTTAAATTAACCAGCAAAGATGTGGAGCAGATTTACCGTATTGCTACTGAGTAATCTTATAGCGGATAAAGTATTCATTCGTCATAATCAAAATATAATGATTTGAGCGTCAGAAGTCTTCAACTGATTAAATTATGGGACTGCTGCAAAACTGTTATTCTGAGGGCAAATTCAGCTTGCTGAATTATGCTCGAAGAATCTCATTTTAAGGTGAGATTCTTCGCTACGCTCAGAATGACATGCTTTCATAGCAATGGCATGACTTGCTCAGAATGAGACGACTTGCTCAGAATGGCACGACTTGCCCAGAATGACATTTTTTATTTTGCAACAGCCCCATTCGATAAACTAAAGTTAGACTTTGGCACTCAAATCATATAATTTATCTAATCTTCAAAAGTAAATCCTTCATTGGAAAATACTCTTAAACAAGCATCCACTACATCCGAATCATATTTTATGCCTCTGTTTTGGGTAATTTCCTCTAATGCTTTATCTAATCCCAGTGCTGGGCGATATGGACGGTGATGAGCCATGGCTTCTACTACATCAGCTACTGTAATGATACGGGCACCAAGGATAATATCTTCGCCTTTTAGACCTTGTGGGTATCCGGAACCATCAATTTTTTCGTGGTGCTGCAATATGTAATCAGCAATTGGCCAAGGGTAGTTCGTATCCTTTACAATATCATAGCCAGCCTGGCTATGACCTTTTATGATTTCAAATTCAAGATAAGTTAATTTTCCGGGCTTGTTTAGTATTTCAGAAGGTATTTTAACCTTTCCTATGTCATGAATGGTTGCTGCTATAAATATTCCTTCTGCCTCATCATCAGATATGCCTAACTCTTTTGCAATTGCAGTTGATACCTGTGCCACTTTTCTTTGATGACCAGCTGTATAGGGATCTCTCATTTCAACTACATTAGATAAAGATGCCACTGTTTGGTTGAGCAGTGTATGCATTTTATTTAGGTTACACTCTAATTGTTTGGCATTCTTATCCCTTTCCGCTCTAGCTCGAAGAGACATAATCCCATAAGTAAGATCAGAAGTCATCTCTGCTAGTACTGACACTTCTTCGTCATCAAAAACATCTTCTTGATTAGAACCAATTCCTAATACTCCAAAAGGTTCTTCATTACCGATAAAAAGCGGAAAAGCTATCATAGACCTGCCACCAATATTCATTGCCCTTTCCCTCCAGGGGGCAAAGGTCTCATCTTCTGCAAAACTTTTGATAATTACTGCTTTGCGGGTTTTGGCAGCTCTTCCAAAAGGTCCATTTCCTAAAACCGGATGGTTAACCTGGATATTAATATCCTTTAAGTAACCGCCTTCATGACCTGCATAGGCTACTGGATAAATAGTACGCATTTCATCATTAGCAACATAACCGACCCAAGTCATATGATAACCACCAACATCTATAATCTTATCACATACTGTTTGGATTAATTCTATTTCATTTGTTGCATGTATCATAGCCATATTACAAGCACTAATTGTCTGTAATGCTCTCTTAACCCGATATAGTTCTGATACATCATATAAGGTGATAATGGTACTTTCCGTTTCCGGAATTTGATTGGCATTTATTATAAGAGTAAGTACCTTACCCAATTGGTTTCGATACTTTGTAATATATTTTGTTGAAGTCAATATAGTCTTTGACCTATTCTCAATATGTTCAACATTTTTATTATTAAAATAATCCGTCCATTTCTTTCCTATTAATTCTTCTTTGGACATACCAAATATACTTTCACATTCAGCATTAGCTTTTGATATTATGTTATCTTTTTCAATAATTACTTTAGCAGTACCTGTACTATCAAAAATGGTTCGATAGTAATTTTCAGATTCTTTCAAAGCATTAACCATATTCCTGCGAATTAAAGCATTGGATAAAATATGAGCTATGGCACGAAATAACAATATATTATCTTCATTAATATCTGTTATATCTTTTAAAGAATAAAAATCCATCAAACCAATAAGTTTATTATTATATTTTAAGGGTAGTAATAAAAAGTACTGGATTCCGTTAGAAGTTAATAATTCTTTATCAATCCAGGAATAGCCTTGTGAAGACTGGATATTGTTTAATAAAAGATAATCTTTTTTCCTTAATTCATCTATTAAGTGTTCTAAACTATATTTATTATGGTGTTCTATCATAAAACCATTTAGTTTAACACCTGTTTTTAGCCATTCATCTGCGTATACAAATTCCTTGTCATCCTCAGAAAATAAAGCAATATGTGCTCGATCAAATTCAGAATATGTACAAATATATTTTAAAACAGTTTTAATTTTGACCGGACTTTCAAATTCAATGTTTTCTAATAATCTAAAAATATCAAGTAATAGTTTCTGACCGTCTACTTGTTTGTTATATTTCTTCTCTAAATTATTATTTCCAATATTATCCATATAAGCTGCCACCTACTCTACCACCTTTATTATCACAAAGAATTCTTTGCGAGTAACTCTAGTTTCATGGGTACCTCGCAGAGATATTCCCAAAATACAGAAGGTATGCTCCATTGTTGTTACTAAGATTATATATGCCCTTCATTTGTTTTCTATTTTATATCACATATATTATACCAAATATTTCGGCATAATTATACTATTTTCGCAGATATTTTAAAATATTTTCGTACAAATTGACTAATTTTGTATATTTTTGATATATATAATTAATTATTTTTAAATTGGATGAAAGTTATGGCTAATTTACTACGGAAATATAGTTGCAAAACTGTCATTGGCATAAAAGCATGTCTTTGCTATGAAAGAACAATAGCAAGCAACTCCTTCGGAGTTGTTTAGAATTATCACCCAATAAACATTTCGTTTACCGTGGTACTATTAAGCGTGACAATTCTGAGCAAAAATTCAACGAAGTTGAATTTGCGAAGAATCTCATTCTAAAGTGAGATTCTTCGCCTGGGGCTCAGAATGACAGTTTTTTATTTTGCAGCAGCCCCAAAACTTTTGCTACAGATTTTTCATTACAAAACCAAGTAACATTGAATTTAATATATCTGGCTTTTCAAAAATGGTTACATGTCCACAATCAGGAATAATAGCAAATTCAGAATTAGGTATATTATCTGCAATGATTTTCGAGAATTTAACTGGTTTTAAGATATCCTTTTCGCCACAGATTACTAAGGCTTTAGACTGAATTTTATGTAATTCTTCTGTCATATACACATCATTTAAAAAGGTGTTATATAAATTAATTTGTCCTTCAAGATAATCTGCAGGAACTTTATTCATGGCAGCAGCTCTCTTTTTTAACATATCCATATTATTAACAATAAAATCATTATGATAAATTGAAGGCATCATACCCCAGAAAAAGCCTTCTCCATCTTGTTGCTTGGCTAGGTTTATCCAACCTAGTACAAAATATTTTAAGACTTCATCTAATTCACTAACGGAATCAATGATAGAAATAGTTTTCACTCTTTCCGGATAATCAATTGCCAAGCGCATTGCCACCTCGCCACCATATGAGGTTCCGATTAAATGGGCTTTATCAATTCCCAGATGATCCATTAATGCAATGGTATCTGTTCCATGTAAATGAAAAGAATAATTTCCCTGTGGTTTTTCTGATTTTAATTGACCTCTAAAATCATGAAGTAAAATCCGAAAACCCATTTTTTTAAATACATGTGTTTGTAATGACCAACTTGAAGTAGATGCCATTACTCCATTTAGGAATAATACAGTTTCTTTAGCGTCTTCATTTCCAATTAATTCATAAAAAAGGTTAACTCCATTGACAGTTACATTTGCCATAATTATTTTCCTCCTATACAAGATATATCATTTATCTTATACTAAATAGCATTTTCTGTCAAATATATTAGCTTTATTATATGATTCTCACATTCTAATATTGATTGTCTTTGAATTTTCATTTTCAAATGTTATAATGTCAACATATATCATATTATTTAGAAAGGATAGGTAGAATAGACAATCTACCTTAGAAGTCCATATGAAAACGGAAGTATTTTTAGTAAGACATGGGGAAACTGAATGGAATAAACTTGGAAGATTTCAAGGTAGTACGGATCTGGAATTATCAGAGGAAGGTATCAAACAAGCAAGGTGTTTGCAAAAAAGATTTAAAGGTGATTTTGATTACATTTTTTGCAGTCCTTTAAAAAGAGCATTTCAAACGGCTAGCATAATTTGTGAAAATATTGAAAAGGAACCTATCATCGTCGATGAAATTACTGAAATTAACTTTGGTGCATGGGAAGGATTGACCTTGGATGAGATTAAGAAAAAGTATCCAAAAGACCTTTATGCCTGGAGAACTGATGAAATAAATGGGCCTTTCACCGGTGGTGAATTAAGTACTAGAAATGCTTCCATCAGAGCAAAGAATGCCATTTATGACATCATAAATAAGTATCAAGGCAGTAAGATTCTTATTGTTGCTCACGGTGGAATTATCAAAGCAGGATTAATCGGCCTTTATAATTGGAGAATGAACATGTATCAAAATTTAAATTTAAATAACACTGCAGTTACTCATCTAATATTTAAAGATAGCCCATATCCGGTTATCATGAGTTTTAATGACACCAGCCATTTATCAAAGTAATCTATATTTATACCATTTTTATAAATGGGAATACTTATATATACAGCAAAACTTGTCTTTAAATGTCTATTACATGC
>CALDJN010000269.1 GCA_937901695.1 uncultured Anaerocolumna sp. | reverse complement strand
CACAAGTCTATGTGGAAGCGGTTGTAGGATTTATCAATAATTTTTTTGAGGATATTTTAGGTAAAGAAGGGAAACGATATATTCCATATCTAGGTACAGTGACTCTATATCTGGCATGTTCTAACGTAATTGGTATATTAGGATTTACTCCTCCAACGAAAGATTTAAATATTACAGTAGGGCTTGCTATTATGAGTATTATTCTTATTGAATATTCTGGAATCCATGCAAAGGGGAAAAAAGGTTATATAAAAAGTTTTTCAGAGCCCATGGCAATCTTGGCACCAATTAACATTTTGGAAATATTCATACGTCCACTTTCCTTATGTATGCGACTTTTTGGTAATATTCTAGGGGGATTTGTAGTAATGGAATTGATTAAAATTGTAGCCCCGGTCATCATTCCAATTCCATTTAGTTTTTATTTTGATATTTTTGATGGTTTAATTCAAGCTTATGTATTTGTATTTTTAACATCATTATTTATGAAAGAAAAAATGGAAGATTAGTAAAAAAATAGGATAGGAGATGTTTATATGAACACTTTAATTGCAATAGGAGCAGGAATGGCAGTATTAACAGGCATTGGAGCAGGAATTGGGATTGGTATCGCAACATCAAAAGCAACAGAAGCAATTGCCAGGCAACCAGAAGCTAAGGGAGATATTAATAAAGCATTACTGCTAGGCTGTGCCTTGGCAGAAGCAACAGCAATCTACGGTTTTGTTATTGCAGTCCTGATTATACTTTTCTTAAGATAACAGGAGGGAATGTCATTGTTAGCGCTAAATTGGAACATTATATATATTTTTATTAATATAATCGTTTTATTTTTATTTTTAAAAAAGTTCTTATTTGGTCCTGTAACCGAGATAATGGAGAAACGTACCCAGTCCATAGCGGATTCTATTAATGATGCAGAAGCCAAAAAGGAAGAAGCATATAAACTTAGAAAAGATTATGAAGATGAGCTTAATAAAGCAGGCAGGGAGAGTATCAGAATCATAAAAGATGCCAGGGATAGAGCGGAATTAGAATATAATAGGACAATAAATGAAGCAAAAGAAGAGGCGGCAAAAATCATTCAAGAAGCAAATAAATCAATTGAATTGGAAAGAAAGAAAGCAATTCTAAGCGCACAGGCAGAAATTGCAAGTATTGCTTTACTGGCTGCTTCAAAAGTAATTGGTAAAAATGTAGATGATAGTATGAATAAACAATATCTAGGTACTTTCATAAAAGAAGTAGGTGCTTCAAAATGATAACTGAGGAAGCATACAACTATGCAAAAGTATTATTTTCGCTTGGAATAAATGAAGAAACCATACAAGAAACGAGGCAATTATTCCAGGAGAATCATGAATTAACAGAAGCTTTAGATAATCCAGCAGTGAAACCTACAGAAAAGGAAGCAGTCATTGATTCAATTTTTACGAAAGAAATTAGCAGCTTTTTAAAAGTATTGTCCAAGAATAGAAATATAAATATTGTAGACATGATTTTTGAGGGATATGAAGTTCTTTTATTAGATAGTAAAAACATTATAAAAGCAAAATTATCATATGCCTCCAGACCAGATGAAGCAGACATTCAGCAACTTAAAGATATGATGTGTAAGAAATATAAGAGAGCAGGGGTTATTCTAGAGTTAAACGAAGACCTTTCGTTAATTGGTGGTTATGTATTATCGGTTGGTAATACGGAATATGACAAAAGTATTAGGGAAACTCTATTGGAATTACAAAAGGCTCTTGCTAGGAGGTGAAAGGGTGAGTAATGTTGACCAAAATGATATTATATCCGTTTTGAAAAGTGAAATAGAAGATTACGATGTTAAAATGGTAGTAAAAGAAACCGGAATAGTTACAAGTATTGGTGATGGAATTGCAACTATATATGGTCTGGATAATGTCATGTATGGAGAATTGGTAGAATTTGAAACAGGAGTACGTGGTATTGTTCAAAACTTACAGACTAAAACAATTGGCTGCGTACTGCTTGGTTCCGATTATGGACTAACAGAAGGTTCTAAAGTTGTAAGAACAAAGAAAAGGGCTGGTGTACCAGTATCGGAAGATTTAATTGGACGGGTTGTAGACTCACTTGGCAGCCCAATTGACGGTAAAGGTGCAATCCAAGCAAAAGATTTCTATCCAATTGAAAATGAAGCGCCTGGTGTTTGTGACCGTAAACCGGTAACAGTACCACTTGAGACAGGAATCCTTGCCATAGATTCTATGTTTCCAGTTGGAAGGGGACAGCGTGAGCTAATTATAGGGGATCGTCAAACAGGGAAAACTTCCATAGTATCAGATACCATCTTGAATCAAAAAGGAAAAGATGTAATCTGCATATATGTTGCAATTGGACAAAAGGCATCTACCGTTGCTCAACTTGTAGGTACCCTAACGAAATATGGTGCAATGGATTATACCATTGTAGTTTCATCACCTGCAAGTGATTTGGCTTCATTACAATATATTGCACCTTATTCTGGTACAGCTATGGCAGAATACTTTATGAGGCAAGGTAAAGATGTTTTAATTGCATACGATGATTTGTCAAAGCATGCAGTAGCTTATCGGACAATGTCTCTTTTACTTGAGAGGTCACCAGGGCGTGAAGCATATCCCGGAGACGTTTTCTACTTACATTCCAGATTATTAGAACGTTCTTGCAGATTAGATGAGGAACACGGCGGCGGTTCTATTACTGCATTGCCAATTATTGAAACCTTGGCAGGGGATGTATCTGCCTATATACCAACCAATGTTATCTCTATAACAGATGGTCAGATATTCTTAGAAACTGAATTATTCTTTGCTGGCATAAGACCTGCTGTTAACGTTGGACTCAGCGTATCCCGTGTTGGTGGCGCAGCCCAGACAAAAGCCATGAAGAAAGCCGCTGGAAGTTTACGTATCGATTTGGCACAATATTGTGAGATGGAAGTATTTACCCAATTTAGTTCTGATTTAGATAAGGCGACCAAAGAACTTTTAGAACATGGTAAACGATTAGTCGAATTACTAAAACAACCATTGGCAAATCCTTTACCATTACATGAGCAGGTAATTCTACTATGTGTTGCAAATAACAAACTTTTATTAGATGTTCCTATGAAAGAAATCAAAAAATTCAGAAGAGATTTAATGGACTTTTTTAGAGCAAAATATTCTAATATCATTGATGAAATAGATACAAAGAAAGAATTATCAGACCAGTTAATTGGACAAATTGTAGATGCGGCAAAAGAATTTAAGAATTCGGGAAGTGTGAAATAAAGAGCATTTCACATCCTGATTTGAGGCAGTAAATCATCTGCCGGCAGATGATTTATGCAATAGTAGCTAGTGTTGAAATAAAGATTTTCCACATGGCAAATTTGCTGCTACCCAAATTCCCGGGTTTATGGCAGAATGGAGGTTTATCATGGCAGATATGAAAGAAATTCATTCCAGAATAAAAAGTATAAAAGATATTATGAAGATTACCAATGCCATGTATTTAATATCCTCTTCTAAATTAAAAAAAGCAAGAAAAAGGCTCCTTGCTACAGAACCATATTTTGAAAAATTGCAGGCTACTATATATGATATATTAGTACGTGCACCTCATATTCATCAAGTATATTTTGAAAGAAGGGAACATATTAGACCTGGGTATCGTAAAAAAGGTTATATTGTTGTTACAGCAGATAAAGGTTTAGCAGGTGCTTATAATCATAACGTAATAAAAAAAGCAGAAGAAGAGATGGCAAAAAGCAAAATAAATTCTCTCTTTGTGGTTGGTCAGGTAGGAAGGCAGTATTTTATGCATAAAGGGATTTAAATTGATCGTGAATTCTTATATACTGCCCAGAACCCAACTTTATATCGTGCTCAATGCATTTCAGAAGTAATTATAGAATTATTTGAAAAAGGCGATTTAGACGACGTTTATGTAATTTTTAATAAAATGATTACACCAATGAAATCTGAAGTTCAATTTGTACAGATATTACCCTTAGAAAGAAAAAAATTTGAGAGGAAGAAAGCGGGATATCAACATGCAATCTTTGAACCAACCCCGGAAGTGGTAATGAATTATCTTGTTCCTAATTACTTAAAAGGTTATATATATGGTGTTTTAGTAGAGGCTTTCTCAAGTGAGCAAAATGCAAGAATGACTGCTATGGAAGCAGCAACAAAAAGTGCAAAGGACATGCTAAGAGATTTAGATTTACTATATAATAGGGCAAGACAATCCTCAATTACTCAGGAGTTAACAGAGATTGTAAGTGGTGCCAAAAGCTTAAAAAAATAGGGGAAAGGAGATTTCTAATACGAGAGCTTAGAATCATAGATAATATGGATAACGGGAAAATTGTTCAGGTCTTAGGTCCGGTAGTGGATGTGGAATTTGAAAGTGGTAAACTTCCAATGATAAGAGAAGCACTTGAAGTCATACAGAATGGAAGAAAAAGGCTTGTAATGGAAGTTGCAAGCCATACTGGAAATAGCATTGTACGCTGCATTATGTTAGCTTCTACGGAAGGGCTTGTTAAGGGTATGGAGGTCGCTGCAACAGGATATTGTATTAAAGTACCAGTTGGAAAACAGGTACTTGGAAGAATGTTTAATGTATTAGGGGAAACTATTGATGGTGAAGAAAATGTAATTGGAGAAGATAGGTGGGAAATCCATAGAAAATCACCTGCATTTGAAGAACAAAGTCCGGTAGTGGAAATACTTGAAACAGGTATTAAGGTAATTGATCTTTTAGCACCATATGCTAAGGGAGGTAAAATCGGTCTATTTGGTGGTGCCGGTGTTGGTAAGACAGTATTAATTCAGGAACTTATCAGAAATGTTGCTACAGAACATGGCGGATATTCAATCTTTACCGGAGTTGGAGAGCGTTCGAGAGAAGGTAATGACCTTTGGAGAGAGATGAAGGAGTCCGGTGTTATTAATAAGACAGCCTTAGTATTTGGTCAGATGAATGAACCACCTGGATCTCGTATGAGAGTAGCACAAACAGGACTTACAATGGCAGAATATTTTAGGGATGAGGAAAAACAGGATGTATTGTTATTTATAGATAACATATTCCGTTTTGTACAGGCAGGTTCCGAAGTTTCAGCGTTATTAGGCCGTATGCCATCTGCAGTAGGTTATCAGCCAACTCTTGCAGTTGAAGTAGGTGAATTACAGGAAAGAATCACTTCCACCAAGAATGGATCTATTACCTCTGTACAAGCAGTATACGTTCCGGCAGATGACTTAACAGATCCAGCTCCAGCAGTTACATTTACCCATTTAGATGCAACAACAGTTTTATCCAGAAAGATTGTAGAACAAGGTATTTACCCTGCAGTTGATCCGTTGGAATCCACTTCAAGAATTCTGGAACCTGATGTAGTTGGTGAAGAACATTATGAAATTGCTAGAAAAACACAGGAACTTTTACAAAAATATAAAGAATTACAAGATATTATTGCAATTCTTGGTATGGAGGAATTAGCAGAGGAGGATAAACTAGCTGTATTCCGTGCAAGAAAGATTCAAAAATTCTTATCTCAGCCATTTAATGTTGCAGAGAATTTTACTGGCTTAACTGGTAAATACGTGCCATTAAGCGAAACAATCAAAGGATTTAAGGCAATTATAAACGGTGAAATGGATGATTATCCAGAATCTGCTTTTCTAATGGTGGGAACCATTGATGAAGTAATTGAGAAATCAAAATCCATGGGAGGAAATGAAAATGTTTAACTTAAAGGTTAACTTATCTTTGGGTAGATAGGAGGAACAGTGGCAAAAACATTTCAACTAGAAATCATTGCAAGTGACCACCCTTTTTTTAAAGGAGAAAGTGAAGCGCTAGTCATTCCTGGAATTGATGGTGAATATGGAATATTGGCAAATCATCAAGCTATGGTCACTTGTTTAAGTGCTGGTGAATTAAGGTTCCAGGTAAATGGAGAATGGCATTATGCTGCAGTAAACAATGGATTTGTTGAGATTACTCCAAAATACGTAGTAATTCTTGCAGACACGGTTGAAAAACCAGAAGAAATTGATGTAAATCGTGCAACGGAAGCTAAGATGAGGGCGGAAGAAAGACTACGCCAAAAACAAAGCACTATGGAATATTATCGGAATCAAGCAGCACTTAATCGAGCAATGAACCGATTAAAAGTTACTAAGAGACATTCATAATTGAAAAGTTTTGAGGTAACTGAATGCAGAAGAACAGGTTGTCTGAAAATAACAGGAGACAATTTTATTTTTATACCTTCTAAGCATACAGCCTAGAGTCTATTATTTATGTCTGTTTTGATTTCGCAATAGATGCAGCACATACACGATTATGTTTAGGACAATACCTATAAGACATGATGTTATGGTCTTATGGGTTTTTTATTGTAGAGGAGAACAAACACTCCAATGGGAAAGGTTGGTTATTTATTAAGACAAAGTAATAAATCTTAATTATTTCTTTGGAATTTTATGTTGTACTTTTATATAAGAATATTATATAATTCTAATTAATACAAAAAAATTATTGGAGGATAAAAATGGATTTCACAGAAATTTTGAAAGCGATAATATTAGGAATAGTTGAGGGAATTACAGAATGGCTGCCTATTAGCAGTACAGGTCATCTAATATTATTGGATGAAATATTAACGTTAAAAGTTACTCCTGAATTTATGGAAATGTTTAGAGTAGTTATTCAGCTAGGTGCAATTATGGCTGTTGTCATACTTTATTTTAACAAACTCAATCCTTTTTCATCTAAGAAATCTCTGCAGGAAAAGAAAAATACTATGAATATTTGGTATAAAGTTATTGTAGGTGTATTTCCTGCGGCAATATTAGGTATATTATTTGATGATTGGATAAATGCACATTTTTATAATTATATTACAGTAGCTATCACACTAATTGTTTATGGTGTACTTTTTATCATTATTGAAAATAATAACAAAGGGAAAAGACCACTAATTAATAGTTTTCAGGATTTATCCTATAAAACTGCATTATACATTGGATTATTCCAAGTATTATCGTTAATACCAGGTACTTCACGTTCTGGTGCAACGATTCTTGGTGCAATTATTCTTGGAACTTCACGTTCTATAGCTGCGGAATATTCCTTCTTTTTAGCTATTCCTGTAATGTTTGGTGCAAGTGCTTTAAAATTAATCAAGTTTGGTTTTAGTTTTACCGGATCAGAAATAGCTATATTACTAACAGGTATGATTACAGCATTCGTTGTTTCAATTATAGCAATTAAGTTCCTTCTAAAATACATTAGAAATAACGATTTTAAAGCTTTTGGATGGTATCGAATTGTATTAGGCATATTGGTAATAGGATATTTTGTTATATTTAAATAGTGATTTGTAAAGTTTTTACAGATATGAATAAATTACAAGCATAAGAATTATCACAGATTTTCTTACATCATATCCTATATTAATTCATATATTAAAACAAAGACTTTAACTAGAGGTAATTATGCTGATACATGTTGTTCAACCAGGGGAAACAGCTAAATCCATAGCAAATCTATATGGACTGTCTGAAGAGAGATTTATTTTAGAAAATGGTATAGTATATCCAAATAATCTAGTAGTTGGAGATGCCTTCGTCATATTATATCCTGAGATAACTTATACCGTTCAGGAAGGCGATACTCTGGCAGGTATTGCAGAAGCAAACCAAGTAACGGTAATGGATTTATTAAGAAATAACCCTTATCTTTCAGATAGAGAATATTTGATAGTTGGAGAAACCATTGTTATTAAGTATTCAGATACAAAAGTTTCCAAAATTAATGTCAGTGGTTATGCATATCCTTTTATTGAGAATTCCGTTCTTAGAAAAACCTTACCTTTTCTAACTTATTTAACCGTCTATGGTTACAGTACTACTCAAGACGGTAGTTTAATTGATATAAATGATACTGAGGTTATTCGGATGGCTAAAGAATACGGTGTAGCACCTGTTATGTTAGTCACATTTCCATCCAGTGGAAACTTAGAAAATGATATTACCCATAAAATACTAAACAATAAAGAAATCCAATGCCGTTTTGTTAATGATGTTTTAAATACATTAAATACAAAAGGATATTATGGGGTTAATTTTGATATGGTATATGTTTATCCAGAAGACCGAAAATTATATTTAGATTTTGCCGCGTATTTTTTAACTATGATTAGAGAACAAGGATATAAAGTATTTAATACATATGGTGCTAGTTCATTTGAACTATTAACAGGAATTGCATATTCTGAACTTCAATATGCAAATATAAGTAAATATGTAGACTTTACTATTCTTTTGCCTTACGAAATGGGAACTTCTCTTGGAACACCTCTTGGTGCCATTAATTTTAATACGGTTAAGGAATTTATTGATATTGCTATTACTCAAATGCCACCTGAAAAATTGTTGGTAGGTGTATCTATAATTGGGTATATGTGGAGATTCCCTTATGTGGAATGTGTGAATATGGGTAATGCAATATCATATTCTGCCGCCGTAGAATTAGCTCGGGTAAATAATATACCAATTGAATATGACTTTATAACAGAATCTGCCTATTTTATATATATAGAAGATAATAATGAGTATTTTGTACGATTTAGAGATGCTCGAAGTATAGATGCTTATATACAAGAAGTAATAATAACTGGTGTGGGTGGTATAGGCGTATGGAATATTATGAACTTTTTCCATCAATTTTGGTTAATCGTTAATTCACAGCTAGAAATTATCAAAGTTACGGATTTATTTAAATAACCGAATTAGAAGTAGACCTTAAAAAGTGGGCTGCTGCCAAACTGTCATTCTGAGCCCAAAGGGCGAAGAATCTCATTTTAAAGGTGAGATTAGATTCTTCAAGCAAATAATTCAGCTATGTTGAATTTGCACTCATAATGACAGTTTATTGTTTTGTAACGCCACTTTTTACATTTGACAGGTGGGACAACTTAAAAATTTTACATCACTACATAAGACAAATTGGAGCATGTTCAGCTGCCGTTAATAACAAGAGTGGTAAATACACTTTTGGGAAAAGATAATTATGATACAAGGGGACTATATGGACTTAGAACCCAGGAAATATTAGAAACATTTGAAAATAGTTCAACAATCAAATATTAGGAATAAAAAGGGGTATTATTATGGCAAAGTATGAAAAGAGTATGATTGGTGAATTTGAAAAAGTGATCACTCAATTACAAGATGATATAGAAAATAGAGGTATATCCATTAATTTAGTAGATGAAAGTAACTACACTTCTGGAGATACCCAAATAGCCGTCAGAGTATATGATAAATACTTTATGAGAAATGGAAATAGAGCAAGTTTAAGCCTAACAGTGGTAGGTAATGGCAACAATATCTTTATATCTGCAATCGGAGCAGGTGGAGGGAAAGGTGTCATATTTAACTTCAGCCTCGGAGCAGAAGACGATTTGGTATGGATTGTAGAGAAAATGCATTAGTATAAATGTATTAGTATATTAAAATGTTGAAAATCAAGTATGAAAATCAAGTATTAATATATTTATATATGAAGAGAAAATCAGCATAATTTGGTTTTCTCTTTTTATTCAAAGATTTTAAACGCATTAAAAGAGGGCGGTCAATACATAGAATGTGATTACATGTTAGAAAAGCAAGAAGATGAAGACCTTTATTTTAGTGAAAATAAGAGAATTCGTAAGGAATATGGTATCAAGGATGGAGAATTTTATCATTATGATACACCCTGTACGATTTCTAATCAAATTGATATGTTTTTAAAAGCAGGGTTTAATAATGCAAAAATGAATTGGAGAGTAGGAAATACTACGATAATCGTTGCCCAAAAGTAAGAATTGGGGAAGTCAATACAATGATGCTTTATTTAGAATTGAGAAATTTGATAGATACTGTTGTT
>CALDJN010000268.1 GCA_937901695.1 uncultured Anaerocolumna sp. | reverse complement strand
ATGTTATTTTGCCAGTAAAAATGAAATCAAGCTTTTAGAGCCAGTAGTCATGAATCTGGAAAAAGGTAACGTAAACCCGGCAATTGTTGGTCAATCCCCGGCTAATATTGCCGCTATGGCTGGAATTAAAATTCCTGTTGAAACAAAAGTATTATGTACCGAATTAGACGGAGTTGGTCCCGAATATCCACTATCCAAAGAAAAATTATCACCTGTTCTTGCAGTCTTAAAAGCAGAAAATGTTGAGAAAGGTTTCCAGCTTTGTGAAAAAATGATTGAACTTGGCGGACTTGGACACTCCTCAGTGATTCATTCCAATAATAGTGATGTTATCAACGAATTCTCTTCAAGAATGAAAACAGGACGTATTATTGTGAATTCCCCTTCCACTCATGGTGCAATCGGTGATCTGTATAATACCAACGTTCCTTCTCTTACACTGGGCTGTGGTACTTACGGCAGTAACTCTACCACTCATAATGTATCTGCCAGGGATTTAGTAAATTACAAACGTGTAGCTAAGAGGAATAATATGCAATGGTTTAAGATTCCAAGCAAAATATATTTTGAATCTGGTTCCATCTCCTACCTATCTAAGATGCCAGAAATAACAAAAGCATTTATTGTTGCAGATCCATCTATGACTGAATTAGGTTATGTTAATAAAATACTATATCAATTAAGAAAACGTGAAGATTATGTACACTGTGAAATCTTTGATCAGGTTGAACCAGACCCTAGCTTGGATACTATCTTAAATGGCGTAGATTCTATGAAAAAATTTAATCCCGATGTTATCATCGCCTTAGGTGGTGGTTCAGCAATTGATGCGGCAAAGGGAATGTGGCTATTTTATGAGCATCCGGAAGCAGATTTTAAAAATATGTCTCTTAAATTCTTAGATATAAGAAAAAGAGCATATAAGTTCCCTGTCCTTGGAAATAAAACAAAATTTGTAGCAATCCCTACAACATCCGGTACTGGTTCTGAAGTAACCTCATTTGCAGTTATTTCTGATAAGAAAGAAAATAAGAAATATCCTTTGGCAGATTATGAATTAACTCCAGATGTAGCAATTATTGATCCAGATTTCGTAATGACGGTTCCAAAGAAATCTACTGCCTGGACTGGTATGGACGTATTAACCCATGCTTATGAAGCATATGTTTCCGTACTTGCTTCTGATTATACAGATGCACTTGCTATCCATGCTATTGACATGGTCTTCCAATATTTAAAAGCCTCCTATGATCAAGGTGCTGCTAATCCGGTTGCCAGAGAAAAGATGCATAATGCTTCTACTATGGCAGGTATGGCATTTACCAATGCTTTTCTTGGAGTAAACCATTCTCTTGCCCACAAATTAGGTGGAGAATATCATATTCCTCATGGATGTGCCAATGCTATCCTGCTTCCTCATGTAATTCGATATAACGGTGTAGATTGCCCAACTAAATTTAACTCCTTCCCAAAATACGAAAGTTATATCGTAGGTGATAAGATATTTGTATTGATGAAGAAGCTTGGATTTGCTCCCAAAGATAAGGAAGATGCAGTAGAAATGTTAGCAGAAAAAGTTGAGGAAATGAATAAATATCTAGGAATTCCGGCAACCTTAAAAGAATATGGCTTGGATGAGACAGACTTCTTGAAAAAATTACCTGCTCTTGCTGACCTTGCTTTTGGTGATCAATGTACCACTGCCAATCCAAGAATTCCATTAGTTTCTGAACTGGAAGAACTCTACCTAATTGCCTACTACGGAAAAGGTAAAGTTCCAAAAAAGTTAGAAACAAGATAAATTCTTTCAAAACCGTCATTGCTGTAATGAGGTTATCGTAAAAAAATAATGTCATTACTATGATGAGGTTATCGTAAAAAAATAATGTCATTACTATGATGAGGTTATCATAAAAAAAGAATGTCATTACTATGATGAGGTTACCGTTAAAAAAATAATGTCATTGTTATGATGAGGTTATCGTTAAAAAAAGAATGTCATTCTGAGCCATAGGCGAAGAATCTCTACCCCTGTATATATTGAGGTTCTTCGCCTGCGGCTCAGAATGACATCTTTTTTTACAATTTTCATAAGGATGTTTCGGTATCTTTTCTTCACTATGACTCAATGACATTCCTTTTTTACAATTTTCCTAAGGATGTTCCAGTGTCTTTTCTACACTTGACTCAATGACATTCCTTTTTTACAATTTCCTAAGAATATTCCCAGTGTCTTCTCCCCCACCACTGCTCAGAATAATATTCTTTTTCACGAAAAATCCCTATTATTACACCGTAGAATCCTTCAAATGATTAATTCTTACACCTTATTAACCGATATAATTAATGAATATATTGATTTGTAACCATCTGGAGGTTTTATATGATAAATAATAATGTTTCACAATCTAATATAAGTATAGGAAAAGCCATTAACAACCAATCTAATATTTTTTCCTCCACTTCCTCGGTTCCCTCTGGTCCTGTATCTTCAACATCCACCTTTTCCACTCATCCTTCTAATACAACCATAGGGTTAGAGAAAGGTCAGATTATTAAAGGAGAGGTAGTTGACCTTCGAAGCAATGAAGTCAGTGTGAAATTAGAAGACGGGCGAGTTTTAACCGGCAAATTAGAAGACGGGAATCACCTTTCGATTGGAGAAAATGTTACTTTTCGGGTTGAGGAGGTTTCCCTAAAAAGTCTCTCACTAAAAATATTAAGTGAGAGTCAAGTGGCTATTCAGGATAATACCATAGATAAAGCATTAGAAGCTGCAGGACTTGGTAAAAATAGTAGAAATCGTGTTATTGTAAAGGCATTATTAAATCAACAGATGCCCATTGATAAAGGTACAATAGGATTACTTATTAAGCAATCCTTAGCATTTAAAGACACTTCCATAGACACCCTGGTTTTTATGAATAAATATCATATTCCAGTTTCAAAAGAAAATATCGAATTCTTAAAATCTTTAAGTAATTCAGAACAGAATATAGTAAAGGATATTGCAAGTTTAACGAATGAAATTCCTAATTTATTTGAAGAACTTAGCAGCAAGTCATCTTCTGAATTAATGACCCAGGGAAATAATTTATTAAATGCTATTTTAAATAATCATATATTGAATGAATTTATAGATAATCAGGACATTTCAATACCATTTCAATCTTCTAATGTTACAGGTATAGCAAATGATACATTAAATAATTCAGAGATGCTAAAGCAAGCAAAAGATTTGAATGATAATTTAAATAGTATAATGAATTCCAATGATTCCAATCGTAATCTAAATACAACAACATTATTGGATAATTCTATTCTTTCTGCTGAAGACAGACTATCACTTGTTAAGTTTTTAGAGTCTGATCCAGAAGCTAATTTATTATTCTCAGAGAATTTACCTCAAAAGGTCATGGATGGTACTGCTAATATTAATGAAGTTACAACATTATTAAAGGAAGCATTTCAACTTGGTTCTTTTAGTGAAACAAATAACTTATTAAATGATAAAATTCTATCCTCCATACAGCATGTATTGTCAACCTTTGAAGCTATGCAAAATAATAATCCGATGAGTCAGATAAATACCTATCTGTCTCATTCAGATAGAATGAATTTATTACAAGCTTTAGATGACTTTTCACTACCCCAGGAAGTAAAAAGTCAGATTCAATCTGGTGATATTTCCACCCATAAATTATTACAATGGATTCAAAATAAATTAAGTGCAGCCTCTGAGTCTTCTATTAGTAAATTATTCTCATCCAAGGAATATAAAACACTAATTCAGGAAGAACTCCTATCCAAATGGACTTTAACTCCTAAGTCATTAATAAAAGAGGGAACCATAGATAATTACTATGATAACCTTACAAAACAATTGACTGAATTAAAAGAGTTTATATCTTCCTCCTTTGGGGATAGTAAAGAAAATCTATATGGACAAACTGGTCACTTACAAGAAAATATTAATTCAATAATCCATATAAATGAGTTTTTTACATATTTTCAACTCCCAATAAAGTTTCAAGAACAAGTTGCTAATAGTAAACTATTTGTTTATTCAAGAAAAAAAGAGAAACATACTGCTGAAGAAGGAATCAGTGTACTCCTTCATCTGGATATGGAACATCTTGGACCTTTGGATATTCATATAAATCTTCATAATATCAATATAGTAAGCAAATTTTATATTAATGATGAGGATACATCTAACCTTATATCATCAAATATGCCCCTTTTAGAGGCAGCTTTAGAAAAAAAAGGTTATACCTTTCATGCAGAAGTACTAATACGAGAAAAAGATATGGATATCGTTGAAGAATTTACAAAGCAAGAGGAAAATACATCTCCTGTACACCGTTATAATTTTGATATAAGAGCCTAAATTAACTTATTTGTCATTCTAAGCCTATAAGACAAGACAATTGCCATTGCTATGAAAGCGTGTCATTCTGAGTCCAAAAACAATTGCCATTGCTACGAAAGCGTGTCATTCTGAGTCCAAAAACAATTGCCATTGCTACGAAAGCGTGCCATTCTGAGTCCAAAAACAATTGCCATTGCTACGAAAGCGTGTCATTCTGAGTCCAAAAACAATTGCCATTGCTACGAAAGCGTGTCATTCTGAGTCC
>CALDJN010000267.1 GCA_937901695.1 uncultured Anaerocolumna sp. | reverse complement strand
AAAAAGAGCAAACCTAAAAAAAGCAAACCTTAAAAGAGCAAACCTTAAAAAAGCTTCTTAAATGAGCTAAACAATATGTTCAACATAATAAAGGAGAGGACTATGAATAAGAAAATTGTATTTTTTGATGTAGATGGAACCTTATATTTGCCGGAGATAGGTGTACCCGATTCGGCAAAAGAGGCGATTGCTATGCTGATTGATAATGGGCATATCCCTATTATCTGTACAGGAAGAACAAGACCTATAATTCCAGACAACTTAATTGAATTAGGTTTTCAAGGAATTATAGCAGGAGCTGGTACTTATATTGAGTATGATGGAAAAGTAATTGAGAATCATGTGGTAGAAGAAGGATTAGTAAATGAAATCATGACATTTCTCCAGAAAAATAAAGTGAGATATATTTTGGAAGGACCAGAATACCTCTATTATGAGAAAAAAGACCAAGGTGAAGAATACAGCTATATTACAAGTCTATTTAAATTTTTTGGAGAAGACGTCTTAAAAGCTTTGGACCCTGGAACCACCATACGTATGAATAAAATGTCATGTACCTTATCAGAAGAAACCAATCGAGAACTTGTTATGCCAAAACTAGAAAAGTATTTTCAACCTATTTATCACGGTAGTATGGAAATGTTTGAATTAGTACCTCTTGGAATCAATAAGGCAACCGGTATACAAAGATTGTTAAAGTATTTGAAATTAGACCAAAAAGACACTTTTGCATTTGGTGACAGTAACAACGATATTGAGATGTTAGAATATGTTGAGACAGGAATTGCAATGGGTAACAGCTATCCGGAAGTATTAGAAAGAACCAAGCATAAGACAAAATCTGTAAAAGAAGATGGAATTTATTTTGGATTAAAGAAATTTAACCTTATCTAGAAGGTTAAGGGACTGTTGCAACAGCCCCATGTCACTAATATCAATGTAGTATTAGTATGCATTCTCTTAAAAAACAAGTATCAGCAGGGTAAACTGTAACCGCAACAGCAATGAGGTTATGGTAAGTATTGCAGGTGGATTACGAATATCCGCTTCGACTACTCCTGAAATTACATATTTTTCATGGGAACTATTTTTTAGTTTACATCGTCAAATATTTAAGAGTATACTAATACTGCAGCGATTAATCTTATGTAGCGGATAAGCAAATTAAGTAGGAGATGAAGGCAGCCAATCCGCAAATAGCATATAGGGGGAAGAGTTCAATGTACGAGGAGAAACAACCTGTTTACGACATTGAAACCTTGATGAGACAATATGGCAATGATGTTTTGCGTACTGCATTTATGTATGTAAAAGATAGTCATTTGGCAGAAGATATTTTTCAAGATGTATTCATTAAAGTAAACAAAAATCTCAGTACCTTTCAAGGTAATAGCAGTATTAAGACTTGGATTATTCGAATCACCATTAATACATGCAAGGATTATTTAAAAAGTGCATGGAATCAAAAAGTAGTACCTATGACAGAATATGAGGAAAATACTATCCATACGGATGAGGATTACACAGCAGTAGAACAACAAGACCAGAATCAGATGATTCGCGAGACGGTTTTGAAATTACCAGACAAATATAAAGATATTATTTTATGTGTTTATTTTCAAGATATGACAATTAATGAAGCAGCAAATATATTAAAGATTGCGGAAGGAACAGCCAAAAGCCGCTTATCAAGGGCAAAAGAGAAACTAAAAAATTGTTTAGAAGGGAGGTTATAAGATGGATTTCCATAAAAAGGAGTTTAAAAATCAACAAAGGAATGGAAATGGTTCTATGGAAGAAGACAAGAGTTACTCAGAGAATCACTTAGAGAAAGAAATGAATATAGACTATGATATTATTCATTTAAAGGACCATCTTAATGCTTCTTTTATCAAAGATAATATTGTAGTTTCGGAAGAGCTGATTCAAAAGACATTACAAGCAATCCAATCTGGCAAGTCTCCTTTAACAGCAGAAAATGACTACCAAGAGGAAAATGGTAAGGCTGTATATGAAGATGATAAAAGTGAATATGACAATGACCACCAAGAGGAAAATGGTAAAGTCAAATATAAAGATGATAAAATCGATTATGAAAATAACTGCCAGGAAGAAAATGATAAAATTGAATATGAAAATGATAAGAAAAATAGAAGTTCTATCTTTAGGTTAGCTAGTATAGCAGCAGTGCTTCTGCTATTATTAGTTGGCTTAAATGTATTTAAATATTTACAATTTGGCAACAAAAAAGATATGGCAGCAAAACAGGAAATAGCTTATGATACAACAGAATCAAGCATGGCAAATACGGAAGAATCCGTTCCGGAAAGCAAAGCTTTGGAGAAAGATGACAAGACTAAAGAAGCAAATGTGAACTCCATTGCCGCAGACAAAGCAGCACGAGAAGTACCTGAAGAAAACCCAGGTATTTCATCCTATAAAAGTACAGATGAATCTTCCCTTAAAGATGGTAAAAATGCGAAATCAGAAACACTAGAACCTAAGATGGAGGCGTTACCAGAAGGAAATATCTTTTTCTCTGATATTCTGCCTTTTACTGCAGACCAGGTAACTTCATTTACCATAATAAATAGTAAAGAGGAAGCCAAATCGTTTAAAGACCCGGAGAAAACGAAAGAATTCCTTCTTTTATTAAATGATTACCCATTGTTACTTATTGAAAATGAAGAAGACACTATGGAAGATTCATTAGATTACCAGATTAAGTTTACAACTAAGGATAATATATCATATACTATATTGGTAGGAAATGAAATTCAGTTAAAGACAGATGACAATAATAATGATATAATAAGATATTCCATTATGGGGAATGTAGACCAATTTAAGAGTAGATTAGGTGAATATAAGTAATATTGATAATCTTAAAATGAAAGCAAAGCTTTATAAAAGAGATTTCAAAATATATCTACCTTACAATAAGTAAAAAAAGAGTTTTTATTTAAATGCAAACTTGTCTTTAAGTAAAGAATTTTTATTTAAATAGAAACTTATCTTGTAAAAAATTTGAGAAAAACTTTATAAAATCTACAACCCTAGGATTAATTATAAAAACTAGGAGGATATAAAATGAGTCCAATTTTAATGGCTTTCTTAGGAGGACTTGTTACTTGGGGCGTAACAGCAGCGGGAGCTGCCATGGTCTTCTTTTTTAAAGAAATAAAACCGAAAACCTTAAATCTTATGTTAGGTTTTGCATCCGGCATTATGTTAGCAGCTTCTTTTTGGTCCTTATTATTACCGGCATTGGAATTATCGGTAAATTCACCGGTTCCTTGGCTTCCAGTAGTGGGAGGTTTTGGACTAGGCGGATTGTTCCTGTTTGGTGCAGATAAATTTTTCCCTCATGTCCATCATGTTGAAGATGAACCTAGAGGAGGAATAAGTAAAAAATCAAGGGATACCATACGTCGCAGCATATTATTAGTTACAGCAATTACTCTTCATAACATTCCGGAGGGCTTATCTTATGGTGTTGCATTTGGTTCCGTAGGAACTGTAGATAAAGCTACCATAGCAGGTGCTGTTACTCTTGTTATTGGTATAGCATTACAGAACTTCCCAGAAGGTGCTGCTGTATCCATACCATTACGAAGAGATGGACATTCCAGATTAAAAAGCTTTTTCTATGGTCAGGCGTCAGGAATAGTTGAGCCCATTGCAGCTGTATTTGGGGCATTATTGGCGAGCAGTTTCAGATCAATTTTACCATATGCATTATCCTTTGCAGCTGGTGCCATGATATTTGTAGTAGTGGAAGAGCTGATTCCAGAAGCACAAAATGATTCTCACCTTTATGGACATGCAGCAACCATCGGAACGCTGATAGGCTTTATGGTAATGACAACGTTAGATATAGCTTTGGGATAAAAAAATAACCGGCTATTACTCATAAGTTGAGTTAGTCGGTTATTATTATTTCTTAATTTTATTGTTCCGTTTCCGGTTCATCTGTAGCAGCTTCATCAGATGTAAAATTAATGGATACATATTCACGAGTATCCTTTTTTTCAACTTCTGGTGATTCCTCATCATCTGCATCGAAATCTTCAAACTCATCTTCAAACTCATCAAATTCATCAGAAGAGTCTTTGTTGATTAAATTTTTGTAAACATAGTAAGCTCCACATGCTAATGTTGCAAGGGAAATAGTTCCAAATAAGAATTTACAGAATTTCTTCATATCATCATACTTCCTTTCACCTTATCAGTATATGCAATTACTGACAGTTATTATACTCTTTTGATTCGGATTCTACGCTGTTATAGTGTCATTATAAGCCAATTCTATGTAAAAGGGAAGTAAAAAAAGTGTAAAATTATTATTAAGCAATTGACAAAATCTAAAATAATTTGTAGACTGAAAAAAATCGCCCCCTCGTTTTCTTGTAAAAGGGTACGTAGTTGGGAGAAAATTATGCAATATAAAAAAGTAAAAAAAGGAATATTTAAATCCAGACCCAATCGATTTATCGCTTTCGTCATGATAGATGGAGTGGTAGAAACCTGCCATGTAAAAAATACTGGACGTTGTAAGGAACTGCTAATTCCTGGCGTCACAGTTTATTTAGAAGAACATAACAATCCAAAAAGGAAAACAAAATATTCTGTAATTGGTGTTCAAAAGGGCAGCCGAATGATTAACATGGATTCACAAGCACCAAATAAAGTAGTTTATGAGTGGCTTCAGTCTGGTGGATTATTTCCGGATATTAAATTAATAAAACCGGAAAAAACATATGGTAATTCAAGGTTTGATTTCTATGTTGAGACAAGGAACAAACAGATTTTTATAGAAGTAAAAGGTGTAACTCTTGAAGAAGATGGTATAGTCAGGTTCCCAGATGCACCTACGGAAAGAGGGCTCAAGCATATTAATGGACTTATTTCCTGTATCAGCGAAGGCTATGAAGCATATATTATTTTTGTGATTCAGATGAAGGATGTAAAATATTTTGAACCTAATGATATAACCCACCCTGCATTTGGTGAAGCTCTAAGAGAAGCAGAGAAAAAAGGTGTCCATATTCTTGCCCTGGACTGTGATGTTGAAATAAATAAATTAAATATACGAAAAAATGTTATGGTAAAATTATAATAATTTTATACAATCAACCCAAAGAGCTAGTATATGGGCGTCGAAACTTAGACATTTAATCCCCCATTATATATAGAACATAAAAATATTTTACAAAAGAAAGAGGGATCATTATGTTTGAAATGAAAGAAGAATATTATTTAGGTATTAAACAAATTGATGAGGAGCATAAAGAATTATTCCGTATTGCAAGGTCTGCATATGATATTTTCAAAGATGAGTTTATTCCAGACAAATTTGACCACATTGTAGAAATAATCAATGAGTTAAAGGACTATGCAGAATTTCATTTTGCTAATGAAGAAGCATATATGAAGAAG
Source organism: uncultured Anaerocolumna sp. (assembly GCA_937901695.1). Lineage (GTDB taxonomy): Bacteria > Bacillota > Clostridia > Lachnospirales > Lachnospiraceae > Anaerocolumna. The sequence goes on along the minus strand of CALDJN010000267.1, from coordinate 8,827 downwards.
ATTGGATACAAAAGACTTTTTAGTCAGATTATTGATCATGAGCAATTTATGGAAAAGTTCAATAGTATCGATTTAGAACAAGTCGACAAAAAACAAACAGAAGTGTTATTAGATATTCTAACCTTTGTTGGGAACTGGCTAGCTGAACATATACTGGTAAAGGATAAATTGATTGGTAAAAATGAATAAGTAATTGTAAGGAAACTCCGAGCAAGTTTTGTCATTCTGAGAGCTTTAGCTCGAAGAATCCCTACTTTAAAATGAGATTCTTCGAGCTAAAGCTCTCAGAATGACAAGGTATGCCCAGAATGGCAAGGACTGCTCAGAACGGAAAAGTTTTACACAAAATCATTTATAAAAACTTTATGAATTTAATAAATAAAATATAAATTATGCAAGTTGTAAAATATACAAAATAATAGTATAATAGATGGGATTTAGTAAATATTAGATGTATCAAAGTGAATTGAGTAGGGGAAAGGGAGAGATAAATTGAACATAGCTTTATTTACTGATACGTATTATCCAGAAATTAACGGAGTAGCAAATTCTGTTTATATACTAAAAAAAGAATTGGAGCAAATCGGGCATACTGTTTATGTATTTACAACAACAACGCCAGGTTCACCAGAGTATGAACATAACGTATTTCGAGTGCCTAGTATACCATTTGCATTAATTACAGAAAGAAGAGTAGGAGTATTTTATCAGCCCAAACTGGTTTCCATTATAAAGAAATTAGATTTAGACATAATCCATACCCATACAGAATTCTCTTTAGGCATATTTGGACGGATTATGGCAAGAGATTTAAGATTGCCTATGGTGCATACCTACCATACCATATATGAAGATTATACCCATTATTTAACTCATTTTAAGACTTTGGATCGAAGAGCTAAGGCGTTAGCCAGGGTCTTTACTAAAATGTGTTGTAATACAGTTGAGCAGGTTATTGTACCAACTCAGAAAGTAAAAGATTTATTATTAACATATAGTGTCCATAAAGAGATTAGTATAGTACCTACTGGCGTAGATCTTAAAAAGTTTAATCCTGCCCTTTATTCCAAAGAAGATGTACTGGAATTAAAAAGGCAATATAATATTCAGGAACAGGATAAAGTAATGCTTTATTTAGGTCGTGTTTCCAAGGAAAAAAATATTGATGAAATTATAGAAGCAATGCCGGAATATTTGAGCAAGAGAGAAAATGTAAAATTCGTTATTGTAGGCAGTGGACCTGAGATGGATAAATTAAAAGAAAAGGTAACGGAAAGGAATCTGGAACACAGAATTCTATTTACCGGAGCACAGCCTTGGGATAATATTGGATTATTTTATCAAATGGGCGATGTATTTGTAAGTGGCTCTACCAGTGAAACTCAAGGTCTAACTTATATTGAAGCCATGGCAGCAGGGCTTCCCGTTGTAGCAAGGCGTGACAGATGCTTAGATGACATTCTTGTTCAAGGATGGAACGGATATGATTTTGTAGATCGGAAAGGATTGTTGGAAGGGCTGGATGCGGTGCTGTTTGGTACAGACAATATACCATATGGTGAAAATGCTAGGATAAATGTACAAAAACTGTCTACAGAAGCATTTGCAAGAAATGTAGAAAAGGTTTATGAAGAAGTTATGAAACGAGATGCCATATCGAAGAAACGAGAAGAATATGAATCTAAAAAAATAAGACGATTATTTCATAGATAGGGGTAATTCATGAACTTACTTACAGTATCGCTTTTAGTAATGGGTGTATTTTGCATCCTGTACTTTGTTACGATTTTATTGTATACCGGTCCCCAATCTGCATTTTTGTGGTTTTGGATTGTAACTGGAACTATCTTAATTGTTGCAGCCTCCATTTGCACTTTTATGGACTCCAATAAAATAATTACTCCAATATATATAAAACTGGCGGTAGTGGTTCCCTTATTCTTAGGTGCAGTAATCTTTATTATAATAGAAATACGGATTATTTCAGCTGGCAATAAAAAAGTCAGCACCTGGGCAGGATATGTAATTGTATTAGGTGCCCAAGTAAAAGGGAAGGCATTATCCAAAACTCTCAAAAGCCGGCTGGATACAGCCTGCCAATATCTTAGGGTGAATAACAAGGCAAAAGTTATCGTATCTGGCGGGCAGGGAAATGGAGAAGATATATCAGAAGCAGAAGCCATGAGCAATTACCTTAAGGAGCAAGGAATCCAGCCATACCGGATAATAAAAGAGGACCAATCTACAAATACTTATGAAAACATTAAATTCAGCAGAAAGTATCTAAAAGGAGAAAATCCTTTAAAAGTGGAAAATTCTTTAAGAGGAGAAAATCCTTTAAAAAAGGAAAATTCTTTAAAAGAAGAAATGCCTTTGGTTATATTGGTTACAAGTAATTTTCATGTATATCGGGCTATCAACATTGCGAAAAAACAAGGTCTAAAGGTACAAGGACTGGGAGCACCTGTTGATGACATACTGGCATTGAACTATTATATTCGGGAATTTTTTGCAGTAGTAAAAGACAGGCTGTTTGGAAATATATAATGATTACCGTTCAGCTTGTGGCATATAATGAATGAATTATTTTACAACATTACGGTTATTTTACTCTTGACAAAGAGTTTTGCAATGATATAATGAAAATTAATTAAAAATTATAAACACCTAATACGTTGAAGAGACGAGTAAGATGTGGAATATTACAGAGAGAGATATATTTGCTGAGAATATCTTAATAGGAATCATCTGAAGACTACCTCTGAGTGACCCTAATCCGGTCCGTTGATTACGTTATAATCAGAAAGAAGCGGGTAATTATATATTACCAATGAGGGTGGAACCGCGAGTGAATAGATACTCGTCCCTTTCGATTTACTATAAAGTAATTCGAAAGAGACGGGTTTTTTTATTTTTGAATATAATTAACGTCTTTTTCGAAGAAATCATGAAAGAAGAACAAGTTAACAGAAAACAGGTTAATAGGAGAATAGTTTGAAAGAATGATTTTCATCAACCTGAGTTTGAAAGGAGCATGTTTAACATGAAGATAACATTAAAAGATGGATCAGTAAAAGAGTATGCAGATAGTATGTCCATTATAGATATTGCAAAGGACATAAGTGAAGGACTTGCCAGAATGGCATGTGCCGGTGAAGTAAATGGTAAAGTTGTGGATTTAAGAACTATAATAGACAAAGATTGTGAATTAAGTATATTAACCTTTCATGATGAAGCTGGTAAAGCAGCCTATAGACATACAACTTCTCATGTGTTAGCAGAAGCAGTTAAAAGACTGTATCCAAATGCAAAACTTGCAATAGGACCTTCCATTGATACTGGTTTCTACTATGATTTTGATTTAGAACCACTTGATAGAAATGCACTTGATAATCTGGAAAAAGAAATGAAAAAGATTATCAAAGAAGGCGCCGAACTGGAAAGATTTACTCTGCCAAGAGCAGAAGCAATTCAGTTCATGAAAGATAAAAATGAACCATACAAGGTTGAATTAATTGAAGACCTTCCTGAGGATTCCATTATTTCTTTCTACAGACAAGGTGATTTTGTTGACTTATGTGCAGGTCCTCACTTAATGAGCACTAAGAATATTAAAGCTATTAAGCTAATCTCTTCCTCAGGTGCTTACTGGAGAGGCAGTGAGAAAAACAAGATGCTTACCAGAGTTTATGGTACTGCATTTACTAAGAATGCAGATTTAGAGGAATATCTGGTTTATTTAGAGAATATAAAGAAACGTGACCATAACAAATTAGGCCGTGAAATGGAGTTATTTACAACAGTTGATGTTATTGGTCAAGGTCTTCCTCTATTAATGCCAAAGGGTGCAAGAATTGTTCAGACTCTCCAAAGATGGATTGAAGATGAAGAAGAAAAACGTGGCTATATGTTAACCAAAACACCTTTAATGGCAAAGAGTGATTTATATAAAATATCCGGACATTGGGACCATTACAAAGAAGGTATGTTTATACTTGGCGATGAAGAAAAGGATGAGGAAGTATTTGCCCTTCGTCCAATGACCTGTCCATTCCAATATTACGTTTATAAAGATAGTCAGAAGAGCTATAGAGATCTTCCATGTAGATATGGTGAAACTTCTACTTTATTTAGAAATGAGGATTCTGGTGAAATGCATGGGCTCATTCGTGTTAGACAGTTTACGATATCAGAAGGTCATATTATCTGTACACCGGAACAGGTGGAAGAAGAAATCAGGGGCTGCGTAGATTTAATTCATTACACTACAAAAACTCTTGGTATCGCTGATAAATTAACTTACCGTTTCTCCAAATGGGATCCAAATAATAAAGATAAATATATAGGAACAGAAGAAGAATGGGAAAAAAATCAGGATACTATGAGAAAAATTCTTGAGCATATGAATATTTCTTTTGTTGAAGCAGAAGGTGAAGCAGCATTCTACGGACCAAAGTTAGATGTTCAGTTTAAGAATGTATATGGAAAAGAAGATACGATTATCACAGTTCAATTGGATAATTCCATAGCAGAAAAATTCGATATGTACTATGTTGATAAAGATGGCGAAAAGAAACGTCCTTATATTATTCATAGAACTTCCGTAGGATGTTATGAAAGAACTCTTGCCATGTTAATAGAGCAATATGCAGGATTATTCCCAACCTGGTTATGTCCGGAACAAGTAAGGGTACTTCCTATTTCTGAAAAATATCATAATTATGCTAATAAAGTGGCATCAGAATTAAGAGCAAACGGAGTTAGATGCACAGTAGATGAACGTGCAGAAAAGATAGGTTATAAGATTCGTGAAACAAGAATGGACCGTGTACCATATATGTTAGTTGTTGGACAGAAGGAAGAAGAAGAGAATCTTGTATCCGTAAGAAGCCGCTTCCTTGGAGACGAAGGACAAAAATCACTGGATATCTTTATTAATGATATTTGTAAAGAAATCAGGACAAAAGAGATTAAAAAAATTGAAGTAGAAGAGCAAAAGTAATAAAAAGATTTACTGTATATTAATATGGACCCTATAGAATAGATAGTTAGAAAAAAGAATTATAAAGAAAAGTTCATTTCCGGCTCTATTCTATAGGTTTTTATATATCCTTATGATTTAAGTATCTGTTTCACTCTCTAATTCACAAATTACCATTACAAATCCTTGACAAATACCATACATTATTATACGATTAAATAGTTTTGAATGAATACTATTGGATAGAATATAGATTAGATTACACAAGTAATATACCAAGGCATTCTATGGGAAAGATTGTGCCAGCGGCTTATTATTACTTGAGACAGATATAGTTTGGAGGATTATTTTGGTTGATTATACGAAGGAAATAGAAAAAAGAAGGACATTTGCAATTATATCCCATCCGGATGCTGGTAAAACAACTTTAACAGAGAAGCTGTTACTTTATGGTGGGGCAATAAACCTTGCAGGTTCTGTAAAAGCTAAGAAGACGGCTAAACATGCTGTTTCCGACTGGATGGAAATAGAAAAGCAGCGTGGTATTTCTGTTACGTCTTCCGTTATGCAATTTAATTATGGAGATTATTGTATTAACATATTGGATACACCGGGACATCAGGATTTCTCAGAAGATACCTACCGTACTTTAATGGCAGCGGATTCTGCAGTTATGGTTATAGATGCTTCCAAAGGTGTTGAAACACAAACAAAAAAATTATTTAAAGTTTGTGTTATGCGTAATATACCTATCTTTACTTTTATTAATAAGATGGACCGGGAAGCAAGGGACACATTTGAATTATTAGATGATATAGAAACGGTCCTTGGAATTCAGACTTGTCCAATCAACTGGCCAATTGGTTCTGGTAAGAATTTTAAGGGTGTATATGATAGGGAAACCAAACACATTTCCCGTTTCTTTGCAGCCAATAATGGTCAAAAAGCAGTTGATACCATTGAAGTAGAAATAGGAGATGAAAAGCTGGATACTCTCATCGGAAAAGAAAATCATGCTGTTCTTGCTGATGAAATTGAATTATTAGATGGTGCCAGCAGTAAATTTGATTTGGATTTAGTCCGTAAAGGAAAATTAACACCAGTGTTCTTTGGCTCTGCCTTAACCAACTTTGGTGTAGAAACCTTTTTAAAACATTTTCTTAACATGACAACTGCACCATTGCCTAGAAACTCCAATGAAGGTATTATTGATCCCATTAAGAATGATTTTTCTGCTTTTGTGTTTAAGATTCAGGCAAATATGAATAAAGCTCATAGGGACCGAATTGCATTTATGAGAATTTGTTCTGGTAAATTTGAGGCAGGAATGGAAGTAAATCATATTCAAGGTGGTAAAAAAATGAGACTATCTCAGCCACAGCAGTTAATGGCACAAGAGAGAAAAATCATAGAAGAAGCCTATGCAGGAGATATTATTGGAGTATTCGATCCAGGCATATTTTCCATTGGTGATACTTTGTGCATGCCGGACCAAAAGTTTGCTTATGAGGGTATTCCGACTTTCTCCCCAGAACATTTTGCAAAAGTACGCCAAGTAGATACTATGAAAAGGAAGCAATTTATAAAGGGTATTTCTCAGATAGCCCAGGAAGGTGCCATTCAGATTTTTCAAGAATTTAATACTGGACTGGAAGAAATCATAGTTGGTGTAGTTGGTGTTCTTCAATTTGACGTATTAAAATTCAGGCTGGAATCCGAATATGGTGTAGAAATCCGCTTAGAGCCACTTGCCTTTGAACATATTAGGTGGATTGAGAATAAAGGAATTGACGTAAGTAAACTAAGTGTCACCTCTGATACGAAGAAGGTAAAGGATATGAAAGGTAATCCCTTATTACTATTTGTTCATAGTTGGAGTATACAGACAGTATTGGATAGAAACAAAGGGTTGAAATTATCCGAGTTTGGAAAAGAATAGAAAATATATCGGATGAATTCTACAGATGTTTCCCATTTACCTTAAGTTACGAAACAAGACTTAAGTATAATAAAGTAAAATAATTAAGAAAGATAAAATTTTATCTTGACAACTGCAATATAATATGGTAGACTATAAAAGCTTGTGAATCACTGATATATGAATTAGTGATGAGCGATAACAACAAAGCAGAGTATCCACTCTCACCTCAGCACTTGGTTGTGACTCTGGTTAATATTTCAAGATTATAGGATTATAACTGCGAACAATTATGTTTGCGTGAAATATAAATTCCTTAGTACTTATTGATTGATTCAGTAAGGAAGATAATCTAATTGAAACGTGGATGGACTTTGCTATCCACTTTTTTTATATTTAATAACAGAATAATCTTAGATTCAAACCTATGGAGGTGTACAACTATTAGCGATTTAATGATTAATGAGCAGATTAGAGACAAAGAAATCCGTGTAATTGGAGAAGAAGGAGAGCAGTTAGGCATTATGTCAGCCAAGGATGCTCTAAAACTTGCTAAAGAAGCAAATCTTGACTTAGTAAAGATTGCTCCAACAGCAAAACCACCTGTGTGCAAAATAATTGACTACGGTAAATACAGATATGAAATAGCCAGAAAAGAAAAAGAGGCTAAGAAGAAGCAGAAGGTTACGGATGTAAAAGAAATTCGTTTATCTCCAAACATTGATGCAAACGATCTTAATACGAAAGCAAATCAGGCTAGAAAATTTATCACAAAAGGTGATAAGGTTAAAGTTGCTCTTCGTTTCCGTGGTAGAGAAATGGCACATATGACATCCAGTAAACAGATTTTAGATGATTTCTATTCAAAGCTTGAGGATGTTGCGGCTGTTGAGAAACCAGCAAAATTAGAAGGAAGAAACATGATTATGTTTTTAACTGAAAAACGTTAATAGCATTTAACAATCTCAATCATAGCAACCCTATGATTTTTATTGAAAAATTTTCATAAATAATAAAAATAAGACAATTGGACAACCTGGCGGTGGAACCGCATAGGGGGATATTTAATTGTATCATAATTAAGGAGGAAATATCATGCCTAAGATTAAAACAAACAGGTCAGCAGCAAAGCGTTTCAAAAAAACAGGTTCCGGACAATTAAAGAGAATGAAAGCTTATAAAAGCCATATCTTAACTAAGAAATCTACTAAGAGAAAGAGAAATCTTAGAAAGGCAACTTTAGTTGGTCCAACAAAAGTAAAGAACATGAAGAAGATTATGCCATATCTATAAGATATTGGTGATAAGGAGGGAAATAGGACATGGCAAGAATTAAAGGCGGATTAAACGCAAGAAAAAAACATAATAGAACATTAAAACTGGCTAAAGGTTATAGAGGAGCCAGATCTAAACAATATAGAGTAGCAAAACAATCTGTAATGAGAGCTTTAACTTCCTCATTCGCTGGCAGAAAAGAAAGAAAGAGACAATTCAGACAGTTATGGATTGCTAGAATTAATGCTGCAGCTAGAATAAATGGTCTTTCTTACAGCAAATTTATGTATGGATTAAAAGTTGCTGGTATAGAAGTTAACAGAAAGATGTTATCTGACATGGCTATTAACGATCCTGCAGGCTTCGCTTCTTTAGCTGAAGTTGCAAAATCTAAAATTGCTTAGTTGTTTATTTATATAAATTAAAATAAAAATCAGTATATTAATTTGCAAGAATTCGTTATAATTAAAATATTAGGCTTACTTCATAGGTAAACTATTTATAGTTTTCATGGAGTAAGCCTTTCTTATTTTCTTTTACTCTATGATAGGGTATCAAAAGCCTCAAAACCTTTAAATGATGAATACATACATTGATATTCATCTCGCAACCTACCTTTGGCTTTTGATACCCAAATCATTCTATTCAATCAC
>CALDJN010000266.1 GCA_937901695.1 uncultured Anaerocolumna sp. | reverse complement strand
ATCCCCATACTAGAAAAATACTCTGGGTTAAAGTGTATTAGTGACTTTAACCCAGAGTATTTTTCTAGTATGGGGATGCATATATCTTCTGTAACACCAGGGTATACGGTAGATTCAAATACAACAATACAACCTTTAGTCAGATTGCGGCCAATCAATTCACAAGCTTCTGTTACAGGAGATAAATCAGGTGTCTTATCAATATGTATTGGCGTTGGTACTGCTACAATTATAAATTTTGCTTCTTTTAACTTCTCTTCTTTCCAAGTAAAATCTACAGAACATTCCTTAATAGCAGAATCTCCAACTTCTTGGGTTGGATCTATACCACTTAAATATTTTTCAATCTTTTGTTTATTAATATCAAATCCAATCGTTGATACTTTACTTGAAAAAGCTACCGCAATGGGCATTCCTACATAACCAAGCCCTACTACAGCAAGTTTTTCTTCCCCTTTTAATAACTTATCATATAATTTCATTATCCTTTGTCTCCTAATGGGTAATCAATAGTATTGTTTTTAAGCATCTTTATCTAAAATATGAATTATATCTATGAATCTGAGGATATGAGTTTTCTTCCCCTTCTTCCAAAATAGCAAAATTTTTTCACAATGAGATTCTTATTGAGATTCTTCGCCTTTCAGGCTCAGAATGACAAAAAATGCAGCTAAACAAAATAGTAATATTTTGTATTAGCTGCAACTGAACCACCATAAATACACAATGTTGTATTGTTATTCCCCAACAGGTTTCCGGTTTTGCGTCCTTACCTTTCGGTAAGTTTGCCCATATATAACTGAGATATTTATTTTACTGGCGTTTCTTGTACTGTGCTTGAGGTATCTCCATAAATATTTTTATAGATTTCTGCTCTGGTAGCATCCCAATCGGTTGGTTCCAATACTTCCTGCATTAAACTTCCTAATTGGACCTTAATATTTTTGTAATTGCCATCAGAAGGGAATCTGTAATTTTCTAATTCATTTACATTTAAGCTTACTGCTTCTTCTAAATAAGTATTAAACTCTTCTTGAGTAATATCTGTTCTAATTTTAACTTTTGATAAGATTTCATTCATTAAAAATCCTAATTCAATAACATTTTTAGATTTTAACTTATCAAATATAGAATTTAGTACAGCTCTTTGTCTTTGTGTTCTGCCAAAGTCATTACTTTCTGTTGCAGTGGATACTTTTCGAACTCTGCTATAACCCAATGCTTGATTACCATTCATCTTGTTTTTACCTGGTTTTACATTACGGTAAGCTGGATTAGATATATAGTTGGTTGTATTCAGATAATTTGCTTCTTTTTCAGTAAGAGTAACCTCAACACCACCTATAATATCTATAATATCCTCGAATTCATCAAAGTTAACCATGGCATAACCATCAAGAGGTATACCAAAGTTTAATTCAATGGTTTCATATAGAAGGTCAATTCCGCCTTTAGAAAAAGCAGAATTTAGACGGTTTTTACTATACCCTGGAATATCAACATATAAATCACGCATTAATGAGGTTAACTTCAAAGACTTGTCCTTTGTATTCATGGTAGCTATAATCATGGAATCTGTATTGGAAGCCCCCCCAATCTCTTCAACTCCAACCAAAAGGATATTTACTACATGTTCTTCATTTTTCTTTTTAATAGGTTTTTCCTTGGCTTTATTGGTATTTTGTTCATAATCCAATTTGCCATATATATAGTTACCCGCAATATTAAGGATAGCTTTTCTTCCTCCTGGGGTAAATACGAGCAAAGCAATCAATATCATTAATACTGAAAATACCGCTGCAAAGATTTTTAAACCTTTATGTTTCTTCTTTTTCTTTCTTGTATTTGTTCCTCTGTCTTTCGTAACAACCCTCTCCTCTTCCATTTCTTCGCTAACTTGATTTGCAAGAGATTCATTTATTTCATAGAGAAATGATTCTTCATCTTGAAAATCCTCCATCTTATTTCCTAGTCTATTAGATAACTGGTCCAAATCATTTGAAGATTTATTAGAGCCTAAATCTCCCATATTGGATCCATATCTATCTTTTCTAATATCATCTTTATCCATTAATCCTCTCTCCTAAATGTTAGTGATGTTGTGACAATCTTGAACAATTATATCACAAGATAGAAAAAAAAAAAGATTTTTATAAAAAATTAATAAAAATGTAAACTTATTTGCAAGTTTACTATATAATATCTTTATGCCACAGGCTGAACTACAATATTTTCTTAGTACCCCTCCCAATCTTTCAATAACACTTTTTCAATAAATACTTTTGTAAAATGTTTATCAAACTGGGTGCCCACATTCTTCTTAAGTTCCAAAATTGCTTCTTCCATACTCATAGTATTTCCATAAGGCTGCGTGGCCTCGCCGGGATCGTCGATACAACCCGGTGCACCAAACCGGAGCACCGTGGTCTGGGCGACCCGTGGCCGACGCCGGCACTGGCGTCCTTCAAGCTTTTTATTTATCATGGTATCATATGATTCAGCAATCGATATTATTTTTGCCTGATAAGGAATCTCATGACCTTTTAGTCCTTTGGGATATCCTTTCCCATCTATTCTTTCATGATGGGCTATGACAAAGAAAGCTAATCTTGCATATTCATTGGTTGATTTTAATATATGATAGCCTATCTCTGAGTGTCTCATCAATTCCATTTTCTCAGTATCCGTAAGTTCATCTGGTTTCATTAATAAATCCTTACTTAACGCAATCTTTCCTATATCGTGCATTAATCCGGCAGTCTTAATGTCTTTCTTGTCTTGTTCACCTAAATTCAATGCAATAGCAAGTTTTTCACATAATACACTAACTGATTTGGAATGTCTTTCTTCCCAGGGATTATTACCATATAGGTTTTTAAAGATTAATTGTATCGTTTTTGCTTTCATCTTGTCACTTTCCATGACTTTGTTACGATACATATTTTCTTCTGCCTGCATAAGTATTAATCCAATATCTTCATCGGAAGATATTTTTGTTTTATATCCAAAGGATACGGACATATATACATTTCCTGTCTTTTTATTATGTATATAAGACTTTATTCGCTCTACAATAGCTCCTGCTTCTTTTTCATTGGTTTTAGGAAGCAGAATTACAAATTCATCTCCCCCAATTCGAGATACTATATCCTCTTCTCTGCAATTATTTTTAATAGCATTGGCGACTTCTATTAAAAGGTTATCACCTGCAGAATGGCCAAAAGCATCGTTACATAATTTTAATCCGTTTACGTCAGCCATAACAACGGAAAGAGGTAAACTTTCAGAAGAATCATTTAATTTATTTAACTTTTCCACATAATACCTGCGATTGTATAAACCAGTCATTTGATCATGATAGCTTAAATACATAACTTCATTTTCACGGTTTACCCGTTCCGTTATATCCGTAAGGAAACACAAAACTGCATTACTGCCTTCCCAATCAATTCGAATGGAATTAATTTCAACCCAGAGTAAAGATTTGTCTTTTTTAATTAAGCGAAAATTAAACTTAGCTCGAATAAGCTTACCTTCTAATCGAGCTAAATGCTCATTTTTAACTTTATCTACATCTTCCATATGAACAATGTTTAGATAATGAAGGCCGGCTAGTTCCTCCTGTGTATAACCTGTTAATTCTTGAAATATAGGATTATACATTTTAAACTTATCATCTTGAATAATTATAATCATTTCTGTAGCATTACGAAATAAGTTCCGGTATTTTTCTTCGCTTTTCCTTATCTCTTCCTCTGCTTTCTTTCTGAGCGTAATATCAAGAATTACGCTAATAATATGAGGAGTTCCTTCTAAGAGAATCAATCTTCCGGAATAAAGACCGATAATTTTTTCCCCATTTTTAT
>CALDJN010000265.1 GCA_937901695.1 uncultured Anaerocolumna sp. | reverse complement strand
GCCCTTAAAATTCTTCCGGGAATGTATCAATTAATTAATGAAGAAGTCAGTGTAACAAGACTTAGAAATGTTGAAATCGAGGATTTGCTTGGTAGAGAACCTGTTAAGATTGATATGGAAGGTATTATGAATTATGTAAGTGGAAAAGTGATTATGGTTACCGGTGGCGGCGGTTCCATAGGCAGTGAACTTTGCAGACAGATTGCAAAACATAAGCCGAAACAATTAATCATTGTAGACATTTACGAGAATAATGCTTATTTTATACAGCAGGAGATTAAGAATGACTACCCGGAACTTGATTTGGTAGTTTTAATCGGATCGGTTCGTAATACGAAACGTATGAATCGTATTATGGATAAATATAGACCGAACATTATATATCATGCGGCTGCACACAAACATGTTCCTTTAATGGAGGACAGCCCCAATGAAGCTATTAAGAATAATGTAGGTGGTACATATAAGATGGCACAGGCTGCCGACCGCTATGGCGTTGAGAAATTTATACTGATTTCATCAGATAAAGCGGTGAATCCTACCAATGTAATGGGAGCTTCCAAACGAATCTGCGAGATGATTATTCAGGCATTTAACAAACGTTCCAAAACAGACTTTGTGGCAGTTCGTTTTGGTAATGTTCTTGGAAGCAATGGAAGTGTTATTCCACTATTTAAAGAACAAATTCTTAGGGGTGGACCGGTTACGGTTACCCATCCGGATATTATAAGGTATTTTATGACCATTCCGGAAGCAGTTTCTTTAGTATTGCAGGCGGGTGCTTATGCAAAAGGCGGAGAAATATTTGTATTAGAGATGGGTGAGCCTGTTAAGATTGCAGAACTTGCAAAGAATCTAATACGTTTATCCGGATATGAACCTGGAAGAGATATAGCCATAGAATATACAGGACTGAGACCTGGGGAAAAATTATATGAAGAACTTCTCATGGATGAAGAAGGTTTACAGGATACAGAGAATAAACTAATACATATTGGTAAACCTATTGAGATGGATGATGAGGCTTTCTTTAAGGCAGTAGAAGAATTGGATAACGCAGCGAAAGATGAGACAGATGATATTAGAGAGATGATTCAAAAAATAGTGCCTACTTATGTAATACAACATTGAGAAGAGGAAGTTTCCTGGTTCTCATGGAAGATGCTGAAACTGTTGATATGCGAATGGGTGATTATATTTTTTATTTATTATCCGATGATGAAAGTAATATAGAAACATATTTGGAGAGTGGCATGTAGTTTGGTGCCTGGCACCATTTTTAAGGAGGATAGCATGGATATACAATTTTTGGGCGGCGCTTTAGAAATCGGTGGAAGTGCCATCTTACTGCACATAGATGGTAAGAATATATTATTGGATGCAGGTATCAGGCAAGGCATGAGTAAAGATCCATTACCGAATTACAGGGTTATACAAGAGTGTGGAGGATTAGATGCTATTATTATCAGTCATGCCCATCTGGATCATATTGGAAGTCTGCCTGTCATCAGCAAGGAATATCCTGCTGCCAGAATCTACATGAATCATATGACCATGGATTTGGTACGGGTACAGCTTTATGATAGTTTAAAGGTTATGAACAACCGGGAAGCGGAGATTCCTTTGTATGCAGAGCAGGATGTTATCAGCACTCTAAATCGGATATTTCCAATAGGATATGAGGTTAAGTTTCCTATATTTGATGATATCTATCTTACATTTTATAATGCAGGGCATATTGCAGGGGCAAGCTTTTGCTATATTCAGGGGAAAGAGGGAACTTTGTTTTACTCCGGAGACTTTTCTACATTTTCACAAAAAAGTATTGAAGGGGCAAAGTTACCAAAGTTAAGGCCGGACGTAGCTATTGTTGAGAGTACTTATGGAGATAGATTGCATTCTAATCGTGAGATAGAAGAGAAGGCATTAGTGGACTTTGTACATGAAGCCGTAGAAAATAACGGAAAGGTTCTCATCCCGGCATTTGCACTGGGAAGGGCGCAAGAAGTTATATTGATTTTAAAAAGTGCTTTGAATAAGGGGCAATTAAAGAATGTTAAAGTTTATGTAGACGGTCTGGTTCGTGATGTGAACCGGGTTTATAATAGAAATCCCATTTACTTAAAGAAATCTTTAGGGAAAAAGGTTTTAAAAGGATTGGAACCTTTCTATGATGATAATATTATAGAAGTAAAACCAAATGACAGCCGTGAAGAGTTGTTAAAGGAGGAGCAGGCAGTATTTGTTGCAAGTTCAGGTATGCTTACTGGAGGACCAAGCACTTATTATGCAGAAAAGATAGCACCTATGGAGAACGGTTATATTGCCATAACCGGTTATCAGGATGAGGAATCGCCGGGAAGACAATTGTTGGACCTTCTGGAGTCAAAAGAAGAAGAACCATATCTGAAATTAAATGGAGTTGGATTTCCTGTCAAAGGTCAGATAAAGAAGATTGGTCTTTCTGCCCATTCCGATAAAAGTGAAATCAAAGGTTTAATTGAGCGGTTATCTGCAAGAAATGTAATTCTGGTACATGGTAATAATGAAGTGGTTAAGAGTCTTGGACAAGAGATTGCAGCCGATTATAAGGGAAGAATATATACACCGGAATGCGGAGAACAGATTCATATAGAGATTCGCAATCCCAGAAAACAGCTAAAGAAACACATCCCATATGTAATGAATCATAGTGAGGAATTATCTGAGAAGCTTATGCCTTATTTCTACGAATATGTGAGAGAACATTATGGAAATGGATTATTTACACTGGAAGAACTTTACTACATCTGGCATGGGGTAAAGTGCTACGAAGATGAGCAAATAAAAGAGTTTAAAACCTTAATCCTGACTAGTGTTTATTTTGAAAGCGATGCCAGAAGGCTGTTCTTGTGGAAATCAAGGAATGAGCAGGATATAGAAGAGGATTTAAAAGGAAAAGAGTTGAACCAACAGCAGTTAACGGTAATTATTGAAGAGTTATTTAAAGAATATCCCTATAAGAAGATTAGCTTTAATATGGAGCAAAAGAAAGTTCAATTAGTATTTGATTTTCCTCATGCAGTTGACTCTTCCATAGATGCAGCCATGAATAGGTTTCATGAACAAACTGGCTGGAACCTAGGAATTAATGAAACTATGAATAACAATGCAGCAGAATCTCTAATTATGAGTTATTTTAGTCGGGATAATGTTTTAAAGATATCCTTCCATATGGTTACGAGACAGGTTCAGGTTGTGTTAAATCAAGTGCCGGCATCTATTCATGACATTATAAAGGAATTTCATGAGAAAACCGGATGGGAGTTAATGATTCCATCTCTAAATCCAGTTAATGTAAAGAGCACTGTGCAGAATCAGGATTATTATAAAGCTGCCGACCCATCTAAAGCAGTGGAGCAAAATGATGCACTATACCTAATTGATTATGCATTTGAAGCGGAAATGCATAAACCATACAAGAAAAGTATTAAACAGATAGAAGGCAGAAAGTATATTGAGCTTGCATTTATTACTCCTTATGTTGGAAGAATGTATTCTGGGAAAATACAGGATTTAACCCGCCAGACTGGATGGGATATAGCCATATCCGATAAAGTGAATCAGATGGAACTTATTAATATAGTAAGAACTTTGTGCTATAAATATCAGATTGTCATTAAGAAGAATCCCTCCTATCATCCGGAGAACATGAGTATCCGAATAGACATTATAAGCGGGCAGGAAGGACTTGCCGGTGCCAGGAAGGAATTTAAGGCTATGACCGGGTGTGAATTAAATGGGGGTTGATATTTTCGTTTTATTAATCAAAGATAAACAAAGATAAAAGAAGAAAATAAAACAAAAATAAAGAAAATTGACGAAAATTTATTGATTTAATATTGAAATTGTGGTAATATGTAACAAGCAAAAAAATTAATCGTTTACCGTTACTAAAAGGAGAAGGCATGATGAGAAAAAAATTACTTGCATTATTACTTGTTGTTTCCATGATGGTACTGCCAACAGGATGTGGATTATCCGGAAAAGAAACAACACCGCCACCAACAACACCAACACCAACGCCAACAACAGAAGCACAGACAGCAGAAGAGAGCAATGCAAACAGCCAGGAAAAGGCGTATGATTCTACCAATGATTCCTCGTATTTGTCACAGTATTTTAATATCAATCTAAAGGATAATATTACTGACGTAGCAACATTTACAGATGGTCTTAAAAAACTGGTCGGAGATAATGAGGATGCTCCTAAGTTTTCCACTAGCGATGAAGGTAATCCTACGATTGCCATTGATGGCAAATTAACAGGATTAAAGGCAATAAAGGCAGGGGTGATTGCAGCAAATTTTGGAGAACTGGCACTTACTTATCCGGAAGAAAAGACTGTGAATTGTTTGAAGGAAAATCAAATAGATATAGAGCCAGATAATGAATATGGGGCTTATTTAGCATGTGCCATTGATACAGAGTTGATTACGCCAAAAGAGGCTGCTGTATATGCAATGGATGAAGATGTTACCAAGGATGAAACTGCAAAACTGTTTATGAAAATCGCATCTGCCAATGGACTTGCAAGAAATTTCCTGGGATATTCCAGTGATGAAGACATCTACGGTAAATTGGATAATGCTTGGAATTCATTTATTATGATGGATGATAAAAAACTTTCTGAAATTGGAAAGAACGCAGTCCAACAAGGTATAACAACAGGATATAATTTGAAATCTGATGCCTATAATGCACGTTTCCTTCCGGAATTGACATTGCAATATGGACATAGTGTGATTAAGCATGCGCACCAGCTGATTGGCTTACTTAATAGTGAAGGAATTGTTGCCAAAGTGCAGTTAGAGCCAAAGACATCCGTGTATGAATATTTACTTGAATGGGGACCTATTCCGGAAGCAACTCCAATATATGAAGTAAAACAATATGATGATTTGTATTTGGTAAATGCTGTAGAATATGATTTGGAATTAGAGTTTGAGAATAAAGAAGATATGTTAGCTTTCGATGAATTGGTTCAAGCCTATGCAAAGAAGAATGAAGGAAATGAAGAAGCAAAAGGCTTACTTGCATCATCTTGGTGGCAACCATTATACTCTACAACTATGGAGGATATGCCCAAAGATGCATATGATCAGATATACGATTGTATAATAACAGATGAAAATTATTCATTTCATTCTTTCTGCTTGCCAACTGACCTGGATAAAGTAACAAAGGATCTGGGTAAATTAAGTGACGGTTTAGAGATAAAACCTGTAAAACGTTATTGTAATTTAGCTTTCTACAATTATTTGACGGGTGACGATTATCAATAGATACTTGAAATAATAAGGAATTAGAGCAGCAATAAGGTTGGAATCTAAATATTTAGATTCATGAATTATGGGAATTGAAACTTTTAAAAATAGAACTTGACTGATATAAAAAAAGCCACAATTATGTGGCTTTTTTTTATATCGGTACATTCGTATGAAAGTC
>CALDJN010000264.1 GCA_937901695.1 uncultured Anaerocolumna sp. | reverse complement strand
TAAAATCCTGCGGGACTAATCTCCCGTACCGGTTCGATTCCGGTCGCCGGCATTTATTCTAACAAAACAACTTAATTTCATATGCGGGTGTAGTTCAATGGTAGAACACTAGCCTTCCAAGCTAGATACGTGGGTTCGATTCCCATCACCCGCTTTTAAGGACTGTTGCAAAACTGTCATTCTGAGTACAAATTCGGCAAAGCTGAATAAGCTGGAAAAATCCCATTTTAAAGTGAGATTCTTTGAGCTTATAATTCAACTTTGATGAATTTACTTTCAGAATGACAATTTTTTTATTTTGCAACAGCCCCTTTCTTTTATTTCAATGACTAATAAAACATCCTTTCGAGAATACTATATGGAAAAGGTCATATTTTTTTATAATCAAGTAATATACGATGGTACCATAGAAAGAAAGGAAAATAGTATGATTAAACTATATAATAATACCTTAAAATATATTCTTCTATTTTTCATTGGTGGATATGCTTATTGTGGAATAGAAATTTTATTTCGAGGATTTTCACATATATCTATGCTGGTAGCAGGTGGCTTAAGTTTCGTATTGATAGGTTTACTTAATGAGAATTTTAACCATAAGATGTCATTAGTTAGCCAGATGGCAATTTCAGCTTGTATTATTACGGCTGTTGAATTTACAGTAGGGTTGGTGGTAAATGTATGGCTGGATTTAAAGGTTTGGGATTATTCTAACATGCCATATAACTTTATGGGGCAAATCTGCCTATTGTATGTAAACATTTGGTTCTTTTTATCACTAGCTAGTATATTGATGGATGATTATTTAAGATATTTCTTATTAGGTGAAGAAAAGCCTCATTATAAGATTTTTTAAAACAGCAGGAATTATCTAAAGCTTACAAAGATTATAAAAAACCTGAAATATTTATGATATATAGTCTTTAAAAAAATGTAAAAATCTAAAACTTTACAATCTATAGAAGTGTGATAAAATAAAGAATAATCAATAAATTTGAAATTATAAGAATGACCACAATAGTGTTATTCTTTAATAAATTGAAATAAGAATAACTACAATAGTGCTATTCTTTAATAAATTGAAATTATAGAAATGATTACAATAAAGTTATTCTCTAATAAATATAAAATTATAAGAACAACTAGAATAGTTATTCTCTAATAGATTGGAGCAACAAATGAAAGTACTGTTAACAGCAATAAATGCTAAATACATTCATACGAATCTGGCAATTTATTGTTTAAAAGCATATGCAAAAGAATATAGAGACCATATTAAGTTTGCAGAATTTACAATTAATAACTATACAGATGATATACTACAGGGAATATATAAAGAAAAGCCGGATTTCATCGGATTTTCTTGTTATATATGGAATATTGAAATGATTGATCAGCTATGTGTAGAATTACGAAAAGTTTTACCTTATACTAAAATCTGGTTAGGCGGTCCGGAAGTATCTTTTGATGTAGAAAAACGATTATGGGAGAATAAAGATATTGATGGAATTATAATTGGAGAAGGGGAAGAAACTTTTAAAGAACTGTTAGACTACTACATAGGCAAAAAAAATAAATTAACTGACATAAAAGGCATTGCATTTAAAGCGACAGCCTGGTTAGAGAAAAAAGGTCAAATAGCAATAAATCAAAATGATAAAGACCGGGAAAATACATGTTACGATAATATAGGCAAAGACCATAGCAACATAAGTAAAGAATATAGGAACATAAATAAGGAATATGAGAACATAAATAAGGAATATGATGACATAAATAAGGAGTATGGCAACATAAATAACAATCATGAAATTATTGTTACACCGGTAAGACCAGAAATGGATTTAAGTACTTTACCATTTCCATATGAAAACATGGAGGATTTTGAAAATAAAATTATTTATTATGAAACCAGCAGAGGCTGTCCGTATTCTTGCAGATATTGTTTATCTTCCATAGATAAAAGGCTGCGCCTTAGAGATATGAAAAAGGTTCAGAAAGAACTGGATGTTTTCTTAAGCCATAAAGTACCTCAAGTAAAGTTTGTTGACAGAACCTTTAACTGTAATCGGGCTCATACCAAGGCGATATGGAAGTATATTAAGGAACATGATAATGGAATAACCAATTTTCATTTTGAAATATCTGCAGATATAATGGGTGAAGAAGAAATTGCCCTATTAAATTCCATGCGGGAAGGCTTGGTCCAATTAGAAATTGGAGTTCAGTCAACTAACCCTAAAACTATAAAGGCAATTGACAGGCATATGGATTTTGGGCGGTTAAGTCAGGTTGTAAGTGATATTCATAAAGGCAGAAATGTTCATCAGCACCTGGACTTAATAGCAGGACTGCCTTATGAAGATTACAAGTCTTTTCGGAATTCATTTAATGACGTTTATGCACTTAAGCCTGACCAATTGCAACTGGGATTTTTAAAAGTGTTAAAAGGTTCTGGCATGTTTTATGATAGCAAAGAGATGGGAATCGTTTATAAAGATCAGGCACCTTTTGAAGTATTATATACCAAATGGCTTAGTTTTGATGATGTCCTTAAACTAAAAGAAGTAGAAGATATGGTAGAGGTCTATTATAACAGCGGTCAGTTCATTCATACAATTATGTATTTGGAACATTTCTTTAAGACACCTTTTGATTTATACCAAGCATTAGGAGAGTTTTATGAAAAAAATGGACTATTTCAAGTTAACCATAATAGAATGCGCAGGTATGAAATATTACTTGATTTTGTAAGGGAAAGTTTTAAGAATCCCATAAAGGAAGCCAATGAAACTAATGAAACCATTAATAGCTCTTTTATAGAGAACTTTGATGAGAAAACATTTGAGGATATTTTAGTTTTTGACCTTTATTTAAGAGAAAATTTAAAAAGCAGACCTTTCTTTGCAGAGAATCAAGAGCCTTATAAAAATACATTTCGTGACTTTTATGTTAGTGAGGAAATGATTAAAAAATATGTGGGAGGATTAGCAGGTGAAAAAATTCCACAATTAAAGAGATACCTTCATATAGAACATTTTGATATTCATGTGCCTGAATCTGCTAAAACAGGTAAGATGATAGCAGGCAGCCAGTTTATATTATTTGATTATCTCCATAGAAATAAATTGAATGGGGATGCCAGATACACCATTGTAAAGGAGATGGATAAGTGAAAAAAAGAATTACAAAAGCAGAAAAGGAAAGAATAGCTGCAATATTAGACCTGTTGGATAAGCATTATTCAACAGATGTTAAGATATATCTTAACCATGAAACACCATGGCAATTACTGATTGCAACTATACTTAGTGCACAATGCACTGACGATAGAGTTAATTTAGTTACAAAAGATCTTTTTCAGAAATATAAAACCCTTGAGGATTTTGCAAATGCAGATATAAAAGAGCTGGAAGCAGATGTTCATTCTACAGGTTTCTATCATAATAAAGCAAAAAATATAATTCAATGTGCAAAAACTCTTATTTTAGAATATAACGGTGAAGTTCCAAAAGATATTGATGAACTAACTAAATTAGCAGGGGTAGGCAGAAAGACAGCCAATGTAATTAGAGGAAATATATATAAAGAGCCAAGTATTGTGGTAGATACCCATGTAAAGAGAATATCACAAAAACTTGGTTTTACAAATGAGGAAGATCCGGTAAAAATCGAATATGATCTTATGGACATCTTACCAAAGGATCATTGGATAAGATATAATATACAAATAATTACTCACGGAAGAACAATTTGCGTAGCCAGACGTCCCAAATGTGAGCAGTGCTTTTTAAATGGTTTATGTAAAGAAGGAAAAATTTCCACTTCCGTAAAAGGAGGAAAATCCTCACGTTTGTAAAAGGGTACAATTGCCACTCTCGTAAAAGGGGATAATCCCTACTTTCGTAAACAAGGACAATCCCTATTTCCGTAAACAGGGACAATCCTCACTCTCGTAAAAGGGGATAATCTTCACTTTCGTAAACGAAGATAGAAAAGAGGTTTTATGACAGAAGATAAGTTATGTAACCCGATTACTTCTTTTGTATGTTTTGATATTGAAACCACAGGTCTGAATCCACAGACAGATAAAGTAATTGAAATTGGAGCAGTTAAAGTTAAAGATAAGAAGATTGTGGAGTATTTTTCGGAATTAATTAATCCTGGAATAAAACTTTCACCGCTTATAGCTAATTTAACTGGTATCAGCGATAATATGTTAAAGGATGCAGACACAGAAGAACGGGTTATTCAAAAGTTTGTTGATTTTACAGAAGATTATGTGGTAATTGGACATAATATACTGTTTGATTATAGTTTTATTAAAACTGCAGCAGGCGGATTCCATATGGGATTTGAAAAAAAAGGAATCGATACATTGGAGTTGTGTAGAAAATTACATGGAAGTTTGGAAAGCAGAAGTTTAGAAAGTATGTGCCGGTATTATAATATAAATAATGAACATGCCCACCGAGCTTATGAAGACGCAAAAGCAACAGTTGTGCTGTATGTAAAACTATGTAATGAGTTTTTCCAAGACAACCCCAAGGTATTTGAACCGAAGCAATTAATTTACAAAGTAAAAAAAGTACAATTTATTACTAAGAAACAAAAAAATTACTTGATAGATTTGCTTAAATATCATAATATAGATATTGTACAGCCTATAGATACTCTAACCCAAAGCGAAGCTTCCAAATGGATTGATGAAATCATATTCAATCATGGAAGAATGAAGTAAAAAAGTAGAATCAAGCAAAATGAAAGAATGAAGTAAAATGAAAGAATCAAGCAAAATGGAAGAATGAAGTAAATTGGAAGAATCAAGTAAGGTGGGAAAATCAAGTAAAAAGAGATAAAAGTGACTGCTGCAAAACTATCATTCTGAGCCTGAAAGGCGAAGAACCTCATTTTAAATTGG
>CALDJN010000263.1 GCA_937901695.1 uncultured Anaerocolumna sp. | reverse complement strand
GATAAAGAAAAAGTTGGCCAATACGCTGCTGAAATCAGAGATAAGAGAAGACCTGAACCATACAAAGGTAAAGGTATTAAATATGCTGACGAAGTTATTAGACGTAAAGTTGGTAAGACTGGTAAGAAATAATAGGAGGTGTGAAAACAAATGGTTAGTAAAGAATCAAGATTTAAAGTTCGTTTAAATAAACATAGAAAATTACGTAATCGTTTCTCCGGTACTCCTGAAAGACCACGTTTAGCTGTGTTTAGAAGTAATAATCATATGTACGCTCAAATTATTGACGATACAGTTGGAAATACTTTAATTTCAGCTTCTACTCTTCAAAAGGATGTTAAGGCTGAACTTGAAAAGACAAACGATGTAGCTGCAGCAGCATATTTAGGAACTGTTATTGCAAAGAAAGCATTGGAAAAAGGTATTACAACTGTTGTCTTTGATAGAGGCGGATTTATATATCAAGGAAAGGTAAAAGCATTAGCAGAAGCAGCAAGAGAAGCTGGTCTGGAATTCTAAGCAAGGAGGAAAACACATGAAACGTACAATCGTTGATGCTAGTCAATTAGAATTAGAAGATAAAGTAGTATCAATTAAACGTGTTACTAAGGTAGTTAAAGGTGGACGTAATTTCAGATTTACAGCTTTAGTTGTTGTTGGTGACAAGAACGGGCACGTTGGTGCAGGTTTAGGAAAAGCTGCAGAAATTCCGGAAGCAATTCGTAAAGGAAAAGAAGACGCAATTAAGAAATTAATCAGCTTACCAATAGATGAAAATGGTAGTACACCACATGACTTTATTGGTAAATTCGGTAGTGCTACAGTATTATTAAAGCGTTCACCTGAAGGTACTGGTGTTATCGCAGGAGGACCAGTTCGTAATGTACTTGAGCTTGCTGGTTTCAAGAATATCCGTACAAAGTCACTTGGCTCCAACAATAAGCAAAACGTTGTTCTTGCAACTATTGAAGGATTAAGTCAACTTAAGACTCCTGATGAAGTAGCTAAGTTACGTGGTATTTCTGTTGAAGATATGTTAGGTTAGGAGGGGCACAAGATGGCAGAAAAATTAAAAATAACTTTAGTAAAATCTACAATTGGCTCAATCCCAAAGCATAGAAAGACAGTAGAAGCATTAGGACTTCGTAAGTTACACAAATCTGTTGAAATGCCAGACAATGCTGCAGTAAGAGGCATGATTGACCAAGTAAGACATTTAGTAAAGGTTGAAGAAATATAATTACCAAGAAGCAAGGAGGTGTAATCAATGAATTTATCAGAATTAAGACCAGCTGACGGCGCAAAACAAAGCGCAAACTTTAGAAGAGGCCGTGGACATGGTTCAGGAAATGGTAAAACTGCAGGTAAAGGTCACAAAGGACAAAAGGCACGTTCTGGAGCACCTAGAGTTGGTTTTGAAGGTGGTCAAACTCCTTTAATTCGTATTCTACCTAAAAGAGGATTTACTAACAGAAATACAAAAGAAATCGTTTCTATAAACGTTGACAGATTAAATATATTTGAAGATGGTTCTGAAGTTACAGTTGCAACTTTAATCGAGGCAGGTGTTATCAAGAACCCAAGAGATGGTGTTAAGATCCTAGGAAATGGAGAACTTACTAAGAAACTTGATGTCAAGGTAAATGCTTTCAGTGCTAGCGCAGCAGAAAAAATTCAAGCTCTTGGTGGAAATGCTGAGGTGATTTAGGATATGTTTAAAACGTTCCGAAATGCTTTTAAAATTAAGGATATAAGACGAAAGTTATTATACACTTTTGTAGCACTGATTATAATTAGAATAGGTTCCATACTTCCTGTACCAGGTATCAATAGAGCATACTTTGAGTATTGGGTATCATCCCAGACTGCCTTAGGGTTCTTTGATACCCTGACAGGTGGTTCTTTCACTAAGATGTCTATCTTTGCACTTAGTATTACACCATACATTACATCTTCTATCATTATGCAGCTATTAACCATAGCAATTCCTAAATTGGAAGAAATGCAAAAAGAAGGGGAAGATGGTAGGAAAAAGATTCAGGAATATACACGTTATGTTACTGTTGGATTAGCTGTAATCGAATCATTTGCAATGGCAATTGGATTTGGTAATTCAGGTTTATTAGAAGGCGGAGCAACCTTTACAAATGTTGCAGTTATTGTTGCTTCCTTCTCAGCTGGTTCTGCGTTCTTAATGTGGTTAGGTGAAAGAATTACAGATAAAGGTGTTGGTAACGGTATTTCAATGATTTTGTTATTTAATATTGTTGCAGGAATGCCAAGAGATTTTACAAACCTTTATAATCAATTTATAAAAGGTGCTTCAACCGTAGTAAATGCTATCATTGCGGCTGTTGTAATTGTTGTAGTAATCATAGCCATGGTATTATTCATTATTGTATTACAAGATGCAGAGAGAAAAATACCAGTACAGTATGCTAAAAAAGTACAAGGCAGAAAAATGATTGGAGGACAATCCTCTCATATCCCACTAAAGGTAAATACTGCCGGCGTTATTCCAGTAATTTTTGCTAGTTCTTTTATGCAATTTCCTATCGTTATAGCTTCTTTCTTCGGCGTACACCCAGAAAGAGCACATGTACTACCTAAGATTTTATATTTATTAGACCAATCAAAATGGTTCAATATTAAAAGCTGGGGTGAATTTAAGTATACTTTAGGAGCTTTAATTTATATAGGATTATTAATATTCTTTGCTTATTTTTATACTTCCATTACTTTCAATCCAATTGAAATTGCGAATAATATGAAAAAGCAAGGTGGATTTATACCTGGTATTCGTCCAGGAAAACCAACTACAGAATACTTAACAAAAGTCCTAAACAATATTATATTTATTGGTGCCACTGGACTTACCATTGTAGCGATTGTACCCCTTATTTTCTTAGGTGTTTTTGGTGCATACGTTACATTTGGCGGAACATCCTTGATTATCGTTGTTGGTGTTGTTCTTGAAACAATGAAACAAATTGAATCACAGATGTTAGTACGTCATTACAAAGGATTTCTAAACGATTAGTAAACATAGAGTAAATTAATTTGTAAAGGCGGGGCTCTGCCCCGCCATTTGCAGATTCTATTTTTAAGTGTTTTATGATAATCAATGAGGGAGGAAATCAATATGAAGATTATTATGTTAGGTGTACCGGGGGCAGGAAAGGGTACACAAGCTAAGAAAATTGCAGCTAAATATGAAATTCCACACATTTCAACTGGTGATATATTTAGAGCAAATATCAAAAATGGTACAGAATTAGGGAACAAAGCAAAAGAATATATGGATCAGGGGTTATTAGTTCCTGATGAATTAGTTGTAGATTTGGTAGTAGATCGTGTAGGACAAGAGGATTGCAAAAATGGATACGTATTAGATGGTTTCCCAAGAACAATACCTCAGGCAGAAGCATTAGATTCTGCTCTATTGAATATGAATCAAAAAATAGACTATGCTATAAATATTGAAGTACCAGATCAAAATATCGTAGATAGAATGTCTGGCCGCAGAGCTTGTTTATCCTGTGGAGCTACTTACCATATCATAAATATACCAACCAAGGTAGAAGGCATCTGCGATGTTTGCGGTGGAAGTACTGTTTTACGTGATGATGATAAGCCGGAAACCGTATTAAAACGATTGAATGTTTATCATGATCAAACACAACCATTAATTGAATATTACGCTAATAAAGGCGTTTTAGCCAATATTGATGGTACAATGGATATGGCTGATGTATTTGCAGCCATTGAAAATACACTAGAAAAGTAATTTGGCTTATCAAAGAAAATACCCGAAGCAAATTCGGATATGCACGGGAGAAACAAAATGGCAGTAACAATAAAATCAGTAAGAGAAATAGAACTAATGCGTGAAGCAGGCCGTATCTTAGCCACTGTTCACGAAGAGCTGAAAAATATGATACAACCTGGAATATCTACATTGGATATTGATAAAAAAGCAGATGAATTAATACGAAGCTATGATTGCATACCTTCCTTCTTAAATTATAATGGATTTCCAGCCTCCATTTGCGTATCTGTAAATGAACAAGTGGTGCATGGAATCCCTAATAAGTCTGGATGCCGGAGTCATTTATAAAGGATATCAATCAGATGCTGCAAGGACTTGGGCAGTTGGTGAAATTAGCGAAGAAGCAAAAAAGCTAATCAAAGTAACGGAACAAAGTTTCTATGAAGGTATTAAATTTGCAAAAGCTGGCAATCATCTACATGAGATTTCCGCTGCCATACAAGATTATGTAGAATCTTTCGGATTTTCCGTTGTTAGGGATTTGATGGGACATGGAATTGGCAGCGCGATGCACGAAGAACCTCAGATTCCTAACTTTAGACAAAAAAGAAGAGGCATTAAATTAGAGCCTGGAATGACTCTGGCAATCGAACCAATGGTAAATGTTGGACGTTACGATGTATGCTGGGAAGATGACGATTGGACCGTTGTTACGGATGATGGCTCATTATCTGCTCACTATGAGAATACAATCCTTATTACGGATGGAGAACCAGAACTATTATCGATTCTTAAGTAAAAAATTGATTTATTAATCCCTAAAATAAAGTGCAGGCACTGGAGGGAAGCATATTTATGATAGAGTATAAAGCTGGCGAAATTGTAATATCCAAAGCCGGCCATGACAAATGTGAACACTTTGTCATACTAAAATCAGATTCTGAATATGTATACTTAGTGGATGGCGTATTTAGAACAGTTGACAGACCGAAGAAGAAAAACAGAAAGCACGTTCAGATTGTACATTTTCAAGATGTCAATTTAGTAAAAAAATATGCCAATAATGAAAAGGTAACTAATGAAGAAATAAAAAGGGCAATTAAACTTTTTAAAGACTCAAAATCCTAAATCATGGAGGTGACAATATGTCAAAATCAGATGTTGTAGAAATTGAAGGTACTGTAGTTGAAAAATTACCAAATGCTATGTTTCAAGTAGAATTAGAGAACGGACATAAAGTTTTAGCACATATTAGCGGAAAACTTCGTATGAACTTCATCAAAATTGTACCAGGCGATAAAGTTACCTTAGAATTATCTCCATATGATTTAACAAAAGGAAGAATTATCTGGCGTGATAAATAATCGCTCCAGGGTAGTTTAACTATTATAGTATCTTGTTATAACCTGAGTCCCGTCAAATAAAAATATAAAAATGTTATTTTTACTTGATTTTAAGCAAGTACGATGTTATAATGTAAGACGGACTTTTTTTTGAAAGGAGTGAATTACTGTGAAAGTAAGGTCATCAGTAAAACCAATTTGCGAAAAGTGCAAGATTATTAAAAGAAAGGGAAGTATCAGAGTAATCTGTGAAAATCCTAGACACAAACAAAGACAAGGCTAATATTCAATAAAGACGGGCTGAACAAACAGCAGTTTTATTGTTTTATATATAGTAGTTCTTGCTTTCTGTGTTACAATCTGCATTTAGCAATTGTGATATTGTGAAATGTTCAATACTTTGTACTGAACACACAATTTAAAGCGGCTGCGCAATAAAGCACTCAGAAGTGTTGATATTGCAAACAAATTTAAAAAATGTTTTATGAAAGAATTATCAATCAAAGTGAGTGTGAAGGTAAGAGGTATACATTTCACCATATACAATACCGTATATGATACTTATTATTTTCACCCAAATAATTAACGGAGGTGTATTACGCACATGGCTCGTATTAGTGGTGTAGATTTACCAAGAGAGAAACGTGTAGAAATCGGTCTTACTTATATTTTCGGTATCGGAAGAGTAAGTGCTAATCGTATTCTTGCAGAGGCAAATGTTAATCCGGACACTCGTGTCAGAGATTTAACTGACGAAGAAGTGGCAAGAATTCGTGATGTTATTGATGCATCACAACAGGTTGAAGGTGATTTACGTAGAGAAATCGCACTTAATATTAAAAGACTTCAAGAAATTGGATGCTATAGAGGAATTCGTCACAGAAAAAGCCTTCCAGTTCGTGGTCAAAAGACTAAAACTAATGCTAGAACTAGAAAAGGTCCTAAGCGTACAGTTGCAAACAAAAAGAAATAATGTAATAAAAATCCAATAGGAGGGTTTGTTAAATGGCTAAAAAGTTAGCAACAGCAAAAAAAGTGGCTAAGAAACGTGTTAAGAAAAACGTCGATCGTGGACAGGCACATATTCAGTCATCTTTTAATAATACAATTGTTACTCTTACAGATGCAGAAGGCAATGCTCTTTCATGGGCTAGCGCTGGTGGTTTAGGTTTTAGAGGTTCTAGAAAATCAACTCCTTATGCAGCACAAATGGCAGCAGAAACTGCAGCTAAAGCAGCATTGGTACATGGTTTAAAATCTGTTGATGTTATGGTTAAGGGTCCTGGTTCAGGAAGAGAAGCTGCAATTCGTGCACTTCAAGCCTGCGGTATTGAAGTAACAAGTATCAAGGATGTTACTCCGGTTCCACATAACGGATGTAGACCACCAAAACGTAGAAGAGTCTAATAGGAGGTAAGTAAACGATGGCAAGAGACATGGGTCCTGTATTAAAAAAATGTAGAACACTTGGCCTAGAACCTGCATATTTAGGTATAGACAAGAAATCTAATAGAACATCAGCAAGAGCTGGTAAAAAAGTTAGTGAATACGGATTACAGTTAAGAGAAAAGCAAAAAGCTAAATTTATATATGGTGTTCTGGAAAAACCTTTCAGGAACAATTTTGAAAAAGCTCAGAAAATGAAATACGGTACAACTGGTGAGAACTTAATGATTCTTCTTGAACTTAGATTGGATAACATAGTTTTCCGTTTAGGCTTTGGCAGAACAAGAGCAGAGGCTAGGCAGATCGTAGATCATAAGCATGTGCTTGTTAATGGTAAATGCATCAACATTCCATCTTATCAAGTAAAAGCTGGAGATGTGATTGAAATTAAAGAAAAATTCAAGACTGCACAAAGATATAAAGATGTATTAGAAGTAACAGCTGGCAGATTAGTTCCAGCTTGGCTTGAAGTAGATCATGAAGCTCTTTCTGGTAAAGTAAAAGAGATTCCTTCAAGAGACCAAATTGATGTTCCGGTAAATGAAATGCTTATCGTCGAGTTGTATTCTAAGTAATCATTAATCGTATCATAATAACCCAAAAGGAGGGTCCTATTGTGTTTGATTTTGAGAAACCAAAAATTGAAATTGCAGAAATTTCTGAAGATAAAAAATTTGGACGTTTTGTAGTAGAACCTTTGGAACGTGGATACGGTACAACACTAGGTAATTCTCTTAGAAGAATTATGCTTTCATCCTTACCTGGAGCTGCTGTCAGTCAAGTTAAGATTGACGGTGTTGTCCATGAATTCAGTGCTATTCCTGGTGTAAAAGAGGATGTAACTGAAATCATCATGAATATTAAAAGTTTAGCTATTAAAAATTCAAGTGAAACCAATGAACCTAAGACTGCATACATTGAATTCGAAGGCGAAGGAGTAGTAACAGCTGCTGATATTCAAGCTGATCCAGATATTGAGATTCTTAATCCAGAATTGCTAATAGCAACACTTAATGGCGGTACGGATAGTAAATTGTATATGGAACTTACCATTACAAAAGGTAGAGGATATATTAGTGCAGATAAAAATAAGAATGAAGATTTACCAATTGGCGTTATACCAATTGATTCCATCTACACTCCTGTAGAACGCGTTAATCTATCTGTTGAAAACACCCGTGTTGGTCAGATAACAGATTTTGATAAGCTTACACTTGATGTTTATACGAACGGAACTTTAGGACCAGATGAAGCAGTTAGCTTAGCTGCAAAAGTATTAAGCGAACATCTGAACTCTTTCATTGATTTATCCGAAAATGCCAGAACTGCAGAAATTATGATTGAAAAAGAGGATAATGAGAAAGAAAAAGTTCTTGAAATGAATATTGACGAATTAGAGTTATCTGTTCGTTCCTATAATTGCTTGAAGAGAGCAGGTATAAATACGGTTGAAGAATTAACTAACAAAACTTCTGAAGATATGATGAAGGTTAGAAACCTTGGTCGTAAATCATTAGAAGAAGTACTTGCAAAGCTTAAAGAACTTGGTCTATCATTAGCTAGTAATGAAGACTAAAGACAGAGGTCAAAGGAGGGAAAGAAATGGCAGGCTATAGAAAACTTGGAAGAACTTCCAGTCAGAGAAAAGCGTTGCTTAGAAATCAAGTAACGAATTTATTATATCATGGCAAAATCGTAACTACTGAAGCAAAAGCGAAAGAAATTCGTTACTTGATTTCTAAG
>CALDJN010000262.1 GCA_937901695.1 uncultured Anaerocolumna sp. | reverse complement strand
CCGCAGAACCTGCAGCAGATTGCCAAGCAGGCACAGAAACTGCAGGAAAAGATGCCTTTTTTTATTAGTCAAAGCAGATGTTTCGCTTACCGTTAGGCAAGTTCTGCTCACAGGAAAGTTTATCCACTTACGCTACTTGCTCATAACCTCATTGCCACTATGAGGCATAGGTTAAATTCAAATGATTAGTGCGTCAAGGTGCTGGCTATTACTGTTTTATCTTTCCACTTACCGGAAAAATATCGAATACATCCAACAATAGAGGTCAAAAACCAGGTTAATCCTGTTGCCCACCATATACCATGATATCCAAACTGTAAAGATAATAGATTGGCAAATATCACTCTACACACTACTTCAGTAAAGCCCATAAACATTGGAATCTTTACATCACCAGCTCCACTTAACAAGTTTCTGGTGATAAAAATCAATCCTACAAAGCTATAGAAGAAGCAAGGGACCCTAAGAGCTTCTACTCCGATTCGTATTACTTCCTTGTCTTCCGCTTTGATAAATAAGTCCATAATAGTACCTCCTCCAAAATAAATTACAGGAAGCATAAATAAACTAAATCCAACAATTAACCTTACAGCAGAATTAAATCCTTTCTTAACTCTGTCAATTTTTCCTGCTCCTATGTTCTGCCCGGTAAAGGTGGCAACTGCCATCCCTAAAGATGCTCCAGGTTGAATAATCAGTTGTTCAATTCTGGTAGCCGCAGTAGCTGCAGCCATAACAGTATCACCATAACTATTTATAATCCCTTGCAGTGCCATAATGGATAAAGATACAAAGGAGTTTTGTAAAGCGACAGGAATACCAAATGATAAACATTTCTTTACAATTTTATTATCAGGGCGAAACTTTTTCAAAGGTATACGCAGTAATTTCACCTTCATTAAGGCATACACAATACAACCAATGGCGGCTATCATTTGTGAAATAATAGTAGCCCAGGCTACTCCTGCAACCCCCATATGTAAAACGATAACAAACAATAAATCTAAAAATATATTTAAAATACAGGTAACAATTAAGAATATTAATGGAGTTATGGAATCACCTAATGCTCTTAATATAGTAGCTATCCAGTTATAGGCTCCAATTCCTATGATACCAATACTACATATTTTTAAATATATAACCGCCTGATCAATGATATTGTCTGGTGTGTTTAATAATTCCAATATTGGTCTGCTGGCGAAAAAGCCTATAATGCCCATGATAACGGATGAAATTATAACTACATAAGCCCCAGTTGCAAAACTCTTTTTAATATTTTCCTCATCCTTTGCTCCAAAATACTGGGAAGTAATTATAGATATACCCGATGCTAATCCCAAAGCCAAAGAAAATATAAGGAAATTAATAGAGCCTGTTGTTCCTACTGCTGCTAAAGCTTCTTTTCCTTCATAATTACCAACTACAATTGCATCTACCATGTTATATAATTGTTGAAATACATTACCAATTAACAAAGGAACGGAGAACTGAAGCAGGTGTTTTATAGGACTGCCCATTGTCATATCTGTTGTTAAATCTTTTTTCATCTGAATAATACCTTTCATTTTTTTATTACTATGAATTGAGTGTCAAAAGTCTAAATATAGTTTATCCAATGAATAGTACTGCATATATATGCAGTACTATTCATAATTTAATTATTGGAAGACTTTTGACGCTGAACTCATACCATTTTTTCAATATATAATTATACAGTCTTTATCTATTATATAGAAAACCATAGGAAAGTAAATCATATTAATAGATAAATTTTTTCTTTTTTATAGGAAATAGATAAATTACGCTTTAAGTATTATTTCTTGTCTTAACAATACAAGTAGAAATGTATTGTTTAGCAACTTGCCTCATATAATTATTTAGACATACTTGAATAAAGATTAGGTGAGAAAAGAGGTTAAATATGATGAATTGGCACTGTATCACCAAGGAAGAGGCAGAAAAGGTATTGCAGAGTTCTATAGAAAAAGGTTTAACCAAAAAAGAGGTAATAAAAAGGCAAAAAAAATATGGTCAAAATATATTGGCATCTAAAAAAAGCAAAAATATTATTGTGAAATTCTTTAATCAGTTTGCTGACTTTATGATCATTACTTTAATCTGCGCGGCTTTGATATCTTTCTTAGTTTCATTATTACATGGAGAATTAGATTTTATAGATCCGATTATCATTCTGCTTATTATCACGTTGAATGCCATATTAGGTGTGCTACAAGAGACCAAAGCAGAAAAATCCTTAGAAGCGCTTCAGAAAATGTCTGCTCCTACAGCTTCGGTTTTACGTGAAGGAATCATTTCTACAGTAGATGCCAAAGAATTGGTACCAGGCGATATTATATACCTGGAAACCGGACATTTTGTACCTGCTGATGGAAGGTTAATTACTTCAGTAAACTTAAAAGTGGATGAAGCTTCCCTTACCGGTGAATCACATCCGGTGGAAAAAGATGCAGATGTTATATTAAAAGAGGATGCTTTACTTGCAGACCGCCATAATATGGTCATTGCAACAGGTATTGTTACATATGGCAGAGGTACTGCAATTGTTACAGGAACCGGCATGCATACGGAAGTAGGCCACATTGCAAAGTTAATAATGGAAGACGAAACTCCTATGACACCTTTGCAGAAAAGATTGGCAGATACGGGTAAAGCCCTTGGTATTGCTGCTTTATTAATATGTATTGTAATATTCATAATCGGCATATTAAAAGACCGCCCCATATTTGATATGTTTATGACTTCTGTTAGTCTTGCTGTTGCTGCCATTCCTGAAGGACTTCCAGCCATAGTAACTATTATGCTTTCACTTGGTGTACAGCGTATGGCAAAAAAAAATGCAGTTATCCGAAAACTTCCCGCAGTAGAGACTCTTGGAAGTGCTACCGTAATTTGTTCTGATAAAACAGGTACTTTAACCCAGAATAAAATGACCGTTACAGAAATTGCTTCCGTTCAAGGAAAGGAAAGACCAGACAGTTCCTGTAGTCAACTACTGTTGACCTTGTCCTCCCTATGTAACGATTCTATTCTGCAAATAACCGGCAAAGGAAAGAATTCTCTCGTGTCTGCAACAGGGGAACCTACCGAAAAGGCATTTATATTAGCTGCTTATCATGTTGGAATCTTAAAACCTCAATTGGACTTAAATAATCCAAGAATTCATGAAATTCCTTTTGATTCAGCAAGAAAATTAATGACTACCGTTCATCGAGAAGCCCGTGGTAATATCCGTTGTATTACCAAAGGTGCTCCTGATATTTTATTTTCAAAATGCACCCATATTTACCAGAATGGTAAAGAGCTTCTGCTTACTCAAACCCATCTGAAATTTATGGAAAAGCAGAATCAAAACATGGCAGAACGTGCTCTAAGAGTCATTGCTGTTGCTTATAAAAATATCTCTGCTTCTGATATCATAAATTATAATTCATCAAAAAGAAATATATCCAATCTGGAATTTAAAAAGCCTTTAGAGTCCGGATTAACTTTAGTTGGTCTAATTGGAATGATTGACCCACCAAGGGAAGAAGTAGCTGAAGCAGTACTAACCTGCCAGATGGCAGGAATCAAACCAGTTATGATTACAGGGGATCATGTATCCACAGCCTGTGCAATTGCAAAACAATTAGGTATTATGGGTTCTAACGACCTTGCCCTGACAGGAGCAGAACTTGCTAAGATTGATAATGATACTTTAGTAGAACAGATTCCCCATTATTCTGTATTCGCCAGAGTTTCACCAGAACATAAAGTACGTATCGTAAAGGCTTTCCAGGCACGTGGAGAAGTAGTAGCCATGACCGGTGATGGTGTAAATGACGCACCTGCCCTAAAGGCTGCTGACATTGGCTGTGCCATGGGCATAACCGGTACTGATGTTGCTAAGAATGCTGCTGACATGATATTAACGGATGATAATTTCGCTACTATCGTATCTGCAGTAAAAGAAGGTAGAGGTATCTATGATAATATAAAGAAAGCCATTCATTTTCTTTTATCCTGTAATATAGGAGAAATCATTACTATATTTGTTGCAATTCTCCTAGGATTACCTTCCCCTCTTCTTGCAGTACAACTGTTATGGGTAAACCTTGTAACCGATTCCTTACCGGCTATATCCCTAGGTGTAGAACCTACTGCTAAGGATATCATGAAGAAAAAGCCCATTCCTCCGAATAAAGGAATGTTTGCAGATGGACTTGTATTTAAGATTATATTCGAAGGAATTATGATAGGTTTCCTATCCTTATTAGCATTTATAATTGGAATTCGGGTATACGACAGTCAAGGAATTACAGATTCCCTCCTTAAAAATAGCTCCACCGTATCCTTATCAGCAGTAATTGCTCCAAACATAGGTAGAACTATGGCTTTCGCAGTACTAAGCCTTTCCCAGCTATTTCATTCTTTTAATATGAGAAGTGAACATTCATTATCTAAGATTGGCTTGTTCTCTAATATAAAGCTGTTACTTTCCTTTATCCTATGCGGATTTCTACAGGTTGTAGTTATTTCTGTAAAACCATTGGCAAATATCTTTAAAGTAGTACCTTTAAACGCCGCTCAGTGGTCAGTTGTATTAGTTTTATCCTTTTTACCTATTGTACTGGTTGAAATACAAAAATCTATGAATCAGAAGTAGGATTATAGAAGGACGCTTTGCCCTGGAGTTTATGAAAACTCAGAAAGTGGTAATTGAGCTTCATAATGACTCAATTTATGTATTCAAGGATAACACGGTGCATAGGATTAATTTTGCTACCTTACCCTCGTGCGGCATGTCCTTGGTAGAGCCTCAAGGCATATGACCCACATCGCAGAGGGCGATGCGTGTCACTGAGTCTCTAGTCGGACATAAACGGCCTTCTCGGCCGGATTACGCAAAATTAATCCTATGCACCGTGTTATCCTAATTTAGTTTATTGAAAGTCATTATGAAGCCCAATTACCACTTTCTGAGTTCAATGTATGTAGTGGGGCAAAGCTGTTTTCATATGAAAAATCACGTACTTATATTAGACTAATGTATATTGGAACTGTTACGCAATCTTTTATTATATTAAAAAGGCTCATGCCAGTTATAGAGTGGATTCTAAGTGAATCGCTTACCAATACTAGGCAAAGAGCCATAAATAAATTGTGCATAATTTATATCCTGTTTTTATAAACTAATGCCCTACTAAATTAATCTTTTCAAAATAGCATTAGTCATTATATTAAAGTTAGCTAAATCCATATAAAACACAGCTTTGCCCTCAATAACCTAAATTGACCTTCATGAGCAGGTGATGTGTTTGATGTGACTTTGGTAAATTTGTTATGGTTCTTATGCTATAGGAATCGCGCCAATATTAAAAAATAGAGCTGTTTGAGTCGGGGTGTAACCCCGGCGAGTTCTCTATTTTTTAATATGTTTTAAGCGATTACTATAGCATTAGAACCATCAAATTTTCCAACGGAACATCAAACACATCACCTGCTCATGAAGGTCTAAACAACCTTACCTAGGCAAAGCGTCCTACCAACATTATTCCTTAACAGATGCAAACTTAAAGAATTTAAATCCTAAAGGAGAAGTAAAGAATCCCTCTAATTTATCTGATTTCAAGTAAAGATCTGTATAGAAGTATAACGGAATAATAGGCATATCCTTAGCTAAAACATCTTCTGCCTGATGCATTAGATCAATTCTTTCTTTTCTATCAGAAGAAGCTTTTATTTTAGCAACTAATGCATCATATTCTGGATTAGAATATTTTGCATCATTATTACCGCCATTGGTTACCCACATATCCAAGAAAGAAATAGGATCATTGTAATCTGCTAACCAGCCATGGCGGGCAATCTGATAATCTCCTCTTCTTCTTGTGTCTGTAAATACTGCCCAGTCTTGAGAAGATACCGTTGCGTTGATTCCTAATTCTTGCTGCCACATATAGATAACAGCTTCTGCAATGGATTCATGACCTGGATTAATCATTATTTCTATAGATGGGAAACCTTTTCCATCTGGATATCCAGCATCAGCTAATAGTTTTTTCGCTTCTTTCACATTCGCTTCATAATCAGCAGGGTCTACACTGTACCACTTTTTCGCTACGTCATGGAATTGTGTTGTTTTTTCAATATCGTATAAACCAGTAGGTACGAATGTATCTGCAGGTCGTTGTCCACCTTTTGCAACAGAGTTAACAATATAATTTCTGTCAATAGCAAGGGATAAGGCTTTTCTTACATTAGCATCTTTTAGTGCATCATTTTGAACATTTATGCATAGGAAATAAGTACCTAATTGATCCTCAATGTACAAACCTTTGTCTTTCATTCTATCAATTTCTTCACTTGGTAAGTCATCACCAAATAAGATTTCACCATTTTCATAGGAAGCAAGAATTGTATTTTTATCCTCCATTAAGTGGAAATTAATCGTATCTGGACCTAATTTATCTACATCATAGTAGTTAGGATTTTTCTTCATAGTAATCATAGACTGATGTTCCCAGCCTTCTAATATATATGGTCCATTACCTATATAAGTAGAAGCATCTTGTGTCCAGGTATCAGGATTTGCGGATACAATATCTTCTCTTAATGGAAATGTAGATGGAAATGCACAGATTTCTAAGAAATAAGGCGTTGCTACTGCTAAAGTAATTTCAACAGTTTTTTCATCTAATGCTTTGATTCCTAATTTAGATTTGTCCATTTTACCTGCCATAATTTCTTTGGCATTCTTAACCATATCAATAATATAGTTGTATTGTGAAGCAGTTGCAGGATCAACTAATCTTTGCCAGGAGTATACGAAAGCATCAGCAGTTAAAGGAGTACCATCTGACCATTTTGCATTATCACGGAGTTTAAATGTATAGACTAAATTATCGTCACTTACTTTATAGCTTTCTGCCATACCTTCTACGAAGCTGCCATTTGGATCTAATTTCATCAGGCCTTCGAATACATGGTTAATATAAGTTGCGCCATCAATTGTTGCATTGATAGATGGATCAATTGTTTCTGGTTCAGGTCCAACATGTACATCAATTGTTAAACCTTTTGCTGTATCTGTTGTATTACCTTGTTTTCCAGTATTATTTTTTTCTTTTTTCCCACAACCTGTTAAA
>CALDJN010000261.1 GCA_937901695.1 uncultured Anaerocolumna sp. | reverse complement strand
TCTTAATCAGGGTGTCCAGGGTTCGAACCCCTGGAGGCGCAGTGGAAGGTCCTTGTTTGGCAGACGGAAGAGCTGCTGGGTAGGGGCTTTTTTCTTGCATGAAAGATAAGTGACGGATTTTGGTATTGATTATGTTATTGAAAAGAAACCAAAAGGTTTACATATATTTAACATAAACTTAATTAAGTTTTAACTTTTAGAGAGTATACTAATAAGATATGTAGAATATTATAAAGTAATTTAAGTAATCATTCCGACATTTACTTACAAAATGAATTAACAATAGAAAACATATTAAACAAGGAAAGGAGAATTATATGCAGTTTGAAGATATAATATACAACAGAGCAAAAGAAAGGCTGAAAAGGTACAGCAGAACAGCAAAAAAGAATATCAATGAAAAAGTTATTTATGAATGTGCCATCATTCAATATCTGATTAGAGAGGACTACAGAGATGATACCAGACTCTATTCCATAAATCCAGACTTATATAAAGAAGAAAGGGAAAAAGTAATCAAGCTTCATCAGAAATTGCAAAAAAATGAAGATAATTACGAGAAAGGCGTAGATGCTTGTAAGGATGCCCTAGCCTATATAGAAATAGTTATGAAACCAAGAGTGAATATGGAATATTAATGGAAGGCTGAGGCCTTTTTTTTATACTCATTTTAAGGTATAATATAAGTAATTAAATGGCTACAATAAGGATATTGATAGAGGAAAGGAAGAGAAGTCATGGAACTGAAAGATAAACGAATCGTTATAACAGGAGCTTCTTCCGGTATAGGTTTGGCTTTGTCCAAACGTCTGATCAAATCCGGCGCCAGAGTTGCCTGTGTAGCCAGAAATGAAAAAGCTATGGTAAATCAGTTTGGTAACAAAGCGGTTATTATTCCTTGTGATGTATCTGACCCGGTTCAGCTGGATGCTATGTTTAAGAAGGCGGAAAATCTTCTGGGAGGTATTGATATATTTATAGCCAATGCGGGTTTTGCTTATTATGGAACCATTGGAAAGCCTGACTGGGAGAAGGATAAGAATATATTTCTGACTAATGTAGTATCTCCTATTTACAGCCTTCAAAGACTTTCTGAAGGAAGAAAAGAGCCTCTTATATTTATGCTTACCATTTCCGCTTTGGGAAAAATGGTTCTTCCGGGATTTGCATTATATAATTCCACTAAGTTTGCATTAGATGGGTTTGTCCGCACTTATCGAATGGAGAAGCCTGGAAGTATTAAGATAATACCCGTTTATCCTGTTGCAACCAGAACCAAGTTTTTTAACAAAGCAGGGGGTAAGGACACTCCTGTGCCATATCCAAGGCAAAGTACAGAATTTGTGGCTTGGTGTATGGAAATGGGGCTGAAAACAGGAGCCAGAAGTGTCTATACTTGTGTAATTTTTGTATTAAGATGTATTATAGCAAGGGTGCTTCCTATTGACCTTCTGGTACAGGGATTTGAGCGGATTCGATTAAAGCACTGGAGACATAAACAGGATATGGCTGCCAATAGGCGCTAAAGAGACGGAAGCGAGGGTAAAATGATAGATTTAAGTAAACTAATCGAAGGTAAGAATTTAACGGATGTAGAAGAAAAAGTCCTTCGCTATATTATTGATCATATTGATGATGTAATCCAGATGGGGGTTCGTACAATTGCCAAAAACAATTATACTTCCACGTCTACCATTATGCGGTTAACAAAGAAGTTAGGCTATTCCGGTTTTATAGATATGTATTACCGTCTGCTTCCCCTTGTAAAAAGTGCGGATTCCGGTGAAAATGAAAATACGGATTTTGTTAATAGCTTTTTTACGAATTCTTTATTGCAAAATTCCAACTATCAGCAATTAAAAGAATTTGCCAAAATTTTATATCAGAAGAATGATAAATTTATATTTATCTATGCTACAGGGTTTTCCGCAATTATGGCTGAATATATTTATAAAAAGTTATTGGTACTGGGTAAGAAATGTATTTTGGCAAGCGGTATGGATTCGGTGGGGGTATTTGAAAATAACCTGGATTACATAGGGTGCTTACTGGTTGTATCAAGGTCCGGGGAAACGAAACAGGTGCTGGACAAAGTGAAAACAGCGAAAGAAAATAATATATTTACCATATCATTTACCAATGACAGAGAGAGCAGTATTAATAAGTTAACAGATATCAAACTTAAAATTGAAGATAGTAATAAATTAGATGACCGGAATATGATGCCCAATACTTTTTTCCCAAACCTTCTTATGATTGTTGAAGTCCTTGTTTATGAATATCATAAAATATTATTGGACGAAACAAAAAACAATATAAAATGAAACGTGTATCCATTTAGGATAACACGTTTTTTTTGAGCCTAAATCTGTATACAGGTAATTACTCACTTGTTATAATGCAGATAACCAATTTGGGGGAACACCTTAAAATAAAAAGGAGGAATAAATTTAATGAATCAAAAAGTAATGGGTGGGTTACAAAAGTTTTCAAAAGGTATGTTTATACCAGTTTTAATTTTACCAATAGCAGGTATTCTAATAGCTCTGGGTAATATTTTTACCAATGCAAAGTTGTTAGAAGCAGTACCATTTTTAAATAATCCGGTTACAACCAGCTTTGGAAAGATTTTATCTGGTTCCCTGGTAACAATCTTAACGAACCTGGGTATTATCTTCTGTGTTGGACTTGCAATAGGATTAGCGGATAAGAAAAAATCAGAGGCAGGTTTTACAGCTTTATTGGCATTCCTAATATTTATTAATGCTATGAATAAATTTATGGACTTAAGAGGTATTTTAGTGGCTGCAGATGCTCTAAGGGGTTCCGGCCAGACTATGGTATTAGGTGTACAAATACTTGATATGGGTGTTTTCCTTGGAATCATTCTTGGTATTGTAACTGCCAAAGTACATAATAAATTCTGTGATACGGAATTTAACAATGCATTTCAAATTTATGGCGGTTCAAGATTTGTATTTATTGTTTTAATTCCTGTGGTTATTATTTTATCCATTGTACTTACCTTTGTATGGCCATTTATTCAAAGGGGAATATCCGGTTTAGGAGGCTTTATACAGCATTCTGGTAACTTTGGAATATTCTTATATGGGGCATTGGAACGATTATTGATTCCAACCGGTCTGCATCACCTGATTTATACACCATTCCTTTACAGCTCCCTTGGCGGTGTTGCAGAAGTGGGAGGACAGGTTTTAGAAGGTTCCAGAAATATATATTTTGCAGAAATAGCTGATGCAACAGTAAAAGTATTATCTCCATCCGTAGTCTGGGATGCCAGAGGTATATCTAAGATGTTTGGTTTAGTTGGTGCATGTCTGGCAATGTATCATACTGCAAGACCGGAAAATAAAGCAAAAGTAAAAGCAATCTTAATTCCTGCTGCATTTACCTCATTTATAGCAGGCGTTACGGAACCAATTGAATTTTCCTTTATGT
Source organism: uncultured Anaerocolumna sp. (assembly GCA_937901695.1). GTDB lineage: Bacteria > Bacillota > Clostridia > Lachnospirales > Lachnospiraceae > Anaerocolumna. The sequence goes on along the minus strand of CALDJN010000261.1, from coordinate 8,917 downwards.
TTATAGCTCCGGCATTATTCGTAATCCATGCAGTACTTACCGGTGTCGGTATGGTGGCTTTTAACATATTAGGATGCAGGGCAATCGGACCAAACGGATTTATTGACTTTGTGCTGTACAACTTACCATTAGGCATAGAAAAAACACGTTGGCCTATCTATATAGCAATCGGTATTGCAGAATTCTTTGTTTATTATTTTGTATTTAAATTTGCAATAAAGAAATTCAACTTTAAAACCCTTGGAAGAGAAGATGAAGGTCAGGAAATGAAGCTTTATTCCAAGAAAGAATATAAGGAAAAGGTCTCCAACAGCAAAGCCGTTGGGGGAGGAAAAGCAGTGATCTCTAATATAGGAGCTGTGATTGTTGAGGCACTGGGTGGTGCAGATAACATCGTAAAAGTGGATAACTGCTATACAAGATTAAGACTTATATTAAAGAATACAGATTTAGTAAATGAAGCAGTTTTAAAAAATGATACAGAAGCCAATGGTGTTGTAATAAAAGGCGAAAATGTACAAGTGGTTTATGGTTTAAAAGTAAATGGAGTTAGAAAAGCAGTAGATAGTGAACTTGGCGTAACCAGTGAAAAAGAATAACAGAACTGGAGCAGCAAAGTTGTAATGACAGCAGCCGGTTTACGGCAGCTCCCACGATAGAAAGGTAGAATAATTTATGCATAAATTTATATTAACAATTGCAGGCGGCGGAAGTACATATACACCGGGTATTGTAAAAAGCTTATTGGCTAAAAAAGAAGATTTTCCTTTAAAAGAGCTTAGATTATATGACAATGACGGAGGCAGACAAGAGAAAGTTGCGATTATTGTAAAGGAAGTTGTAAAAGAATTGGCACCGGAATTACCAGTGGTTACAACTACAGATCCTGAAACTGCATTTACAGGTGCAGAGTTTATCTTTGCACAAATGAGAGTTGGAAAAAATGCAATGAGGGAACTGGATGAAAAAATTCCTCTAAGATATGGTGTTGTAGGACAGGAAACCTGTGGACCGGGTGGTCTTGCCTATGGACTCAGAACCATATATCCAATGGCTGAGCTAATTGATCTTGTTGAAAAGTATGCAAATCCGAAACATTGGATCGTAAATTATTCTAATCCTGCAGCAGTAGTTGCAGAAGCAATGAAAATATTAAGACCTAATGCAAGAATTATCAATATATGTGATATGCCCGTAGCTACTATAAGAAATATGGCAGCAGTAATCGGAGAGGACAGGAATAAGCTGGTAGTTGATTATTTTGGATTAAATCACTTCGGATGGTTTACTAAGATTACCGTAGATGGCGTTGACCGCACCGATGAGATTAGACAACACGCAATCAAACATGGGCTCCTTGTTGAAGATATGGCAAAAGTAGATGCACAGCATTCTGATCCTTCCTGGATTAAGAACTGGAAGAACATTCAGTACATGATGGAAATGTTCCCGGATTATATTCCAAATCCTTATTTACAATATTATTTATTAGGAGACTCCATTGTAGAGCACACAGATGTAAACCATACAAGAGCAAATGAGGTAATGGAAGGCAGAGAAAAGAGACTTTTTGATGCGGTAAATGAATATAATAGAACTGGAGAAGTAGACTTATCTTCTTTCTATACTGGAGTTCATGGTCAATTTATCGTTGACGTTGCCATGTCCCTTGCTTATAATTTAAGAAAACGATTTTTAGTTATGGTCGAGAATAAAGGAGCAGTTATGAACCTGCCTGAGGATGCTATGGTGGAAATTCCGGCATATATTACATCTGATGGACCGGAACCAATTAGAGTAGGCAAAATACCAACCTTTTTTAAAGCTTTAATTGAACAGCAATATGCAGTTGAAAAGCTTATTGTAGAAGCTGCAATAGAACATTCCTATGAAAAGGCCCTTATGTCTCTCACACTGAGCAGGACAGTACCTTCTGCTTTTAAAGCCAAAGAGATTTTAGATGAACTGATTAAAGCAAATAAAGGTTTTTGGCCGGAATTAAATTAATGGAATAAAACAGTATCTTTTTTACATGCTTTTAAAATGAAAATCTACTATGAATATGGAAGGGGCATTTATAATGGGATTTATGAAATTATTTCAGAATAAACCAAAAGAGAAAGTTGTTTTTTCTCCGTTAAATGGGCAGGTTATACCTTTGTCTAGCGTTAAAGATCCTGTATTTGCAGATGGGATATTAGGAAAAGGAGCAGCGGTACTTCCTTCAGAAGGAAAGTTGGTATCGCCTGTTAACGGAACTATCCTTAATATTTTCCCGACTTTCCATGCCATTGGCATACAAAGTGAGGACGGACTTGAAATTTTGATTCATCTGGGTTTTGATACGGTAGAGCTGCAAGGAAAATATTTTAAATCCAATATATCAGAGGGTGATAAAGTTTCAGTTGGAGACCTGTTAATTGAATTCCAGGCAGAAGAAATTAAAAAAGCAGGATATGATATAACCACTCCTATTATTATAACTAATTCTGACCAATATGAAACAATTGAGGCTGTACCCGGAGATAATATCAAAGCTGGAGAAAAACTGATTATAATAAAATAATTGCAAAAGATATGCCTATTTCAGCAGGAGTTCAAGTACCTGCCATAGGGGTCGGGGTCCCATCGCTTTTGTAGAAGAAAACGATTTAATTGAAATTGATATAGATAACAGGTTATTGCAAATCGTAGGAATAAAGGGAGAGAGGTGTTCCTTAGAAGAAATCGATAGAATATTAGAATTGAGAAAAAAAGACTGGGTTCCTAAAAAAGAAAAATATGAATCCGGGGTATTGAATATATTTGCCCAACATGCAGTATCACCTATGAAAGGCGGCTACATGAAGCAGGGTGTATTTGGTCTTCATCAAAACAGAGATATATAATTTATATATCCTGTTTTAATGAAGACCTTTTTCTTTATATAAATTGTATGATTTACATGTCCATGTATTATAAAGTTAGAAATGAATAAAATGATTGAATTAACAATACTTATTGGTTAAAATAGAAACAATCTAAGAAAGGTAGTGTGGATATGAATTTATATGATAAACTAGTTGAATATGGTAAGGATAATTATTATCCCATGCACATGCCTGGTCATAAAAGAAATCCTGAATTCTCCATGGTAAATCCATATTCCATTGACATAACAGAAATTGAGGGCTTTGACAATCTCCATCACGCTGAAGGAATCTTATTAGAAGGTATGGAACGAGCTGCAAAGTTATATCATTCTAAATATACCAACTACTTAATTGGTGGAAGCACAGCTGGCTTACTTACAGCCATTGCAGCAGCTACTAAGAAAGGTGATAAAGTGTTGGTAGCCCGTAACTGCCATAAAGCAGTCTATCATGGAATCTATTTGAATGAATTACAGCCCATATATATTTATCCACAAATAGACACCCATTTTAACATAAATGGTGGAATTTCTCCGGAAAAAACAGAGGAATTGTTGATAAAACATAAAGATATTAAGCTTATCATAATTACTTCACCTACTTATGAAGGTGTAGTTTCGGATATACCATCTATTAGCAGCATAGCGCACAAATATAAGGTGCCTTTGCTTGTTGATGAAGCTCATGGGGCACATTTGGGTTTTCACCCTGGATTTCCCCGGAATTCCATTCAGGCAGGAGCCGATATGGTAATTCACAGCCTTCATAAAACGCTTCCAGCATTTACACAAACAGGTCTTATTCATGTTAACAGTGATTTGGTTGATTATGAAGAAATAAAAAGGTATCTGGGAATTTATCAGACCAGCAGTCCATCCTATCTGCTAATGGCAGGTATTGATAATTGTATCAACTTGTTAATGGATAGGAGTAAGGAGTTATTTTCCCAGTATTATGAATTGCTTCAGAACTTTTATGGAAGAATGAAGGCATTAAAGAATATAAAAGTATTATTTCCAGATAATATAAAAAATTATGGTTTTTATGAATTTGATCCGTCAAAAATAACGATTTCTACAAAAAATACCGATATATCTGGTACCATGTTATATGATATACTTTTAAATGAATATAAAATTCAAATGGAAATGGTTACAAGGGACTATGTATTGGGAATGACTAGTATATGCGATACAAAGGAAGGCTTTCATAGACTTTCTAAAGCTCTGTTAGAGATAGATAAGCAAATACATAGCAAACCAAAATCCATCATAAAACATCTTACGGTTAATCAGGAGGTTCCTGAAATGGTAATGACATCTTCAAAAGCAGATACCTGCTTACAGGAAACCATTCCTTTCCGTTTCAGCGAAGGTAGAATATCAGGAGAGTATATATATCTTTATCCGCCCGGAATACCTCTGCTTGTACCTGGGGAGCGAATAAGTAAGGAACTTCTTAAGGACATCCTTTCCTACCAAACAGAAGGTTTGCAATTGCAAGGCTTACAAGATATGAAAGGACAATATATTAAGGTTATTCTGTAACGTAATTTTATTAAACTTGGGATAAGACAGAAAGGAATTAAAGTATGTCTAAGATATTTATTGTTGTGGGAAAAAGTGCAACAGGAAAAGATACCATATTTAAAGCATTAAAAGAGGATACACAGCTAAATCTAAAATCTGTTGTTACCTATACAACAAGACCAATACGCGAAGGTGAGACAGATGGTGTAGAGTACTTTTTCGTCAGTGGTGAGAGGTTGCAGCAATTGCAAGAAAGTAATAAAGTAATGGAGCACAGAGCCTATAAAACGGTACATGGTATATGGGATTATTTCACCGTTGATGACGGGCAAATTGATTTGAGTACTTCAAATTATATACTTATAGGTACATTAGAATCCTTTGAGCAAATTAGAAATTATTATGGGGAAGATATTGTAATTCCTCTTTATATACAGGTAGAAGATGGCGTAAGATTGGAACGTGCCTTACACCGGGAAAAGCAGCAGAAGGTTCCTAAGTATGCTGAGTTATGCAGAAGATATTTAGCGGACGAGAAAGACTTTTCAGAGAAAAATCTTAAGAAACTAGGAATTTATAAAAAATATGAGAATCAAGATTTTAATCAATGTTTGTGGGAGATAACCCAAGATATAAAAGGGTATTTGTTTAAGGCAGAATAACTAGATTTAGACTTTTGACATTCAAATTATAACTTTATATCAAATAGTTACAGTACAACCTGTGGCATCAAATATGATTTTTGTATAGGATAGATATAATACAAATTTTATCTATTTATTATTAAAATACTATGATATAATGAAAACGGAGTGAGGAATTGCAAGCAAGCTTGCAAATTCCGAGCGGAGTGCCAAGATCATGAACACGCTTTACGTTCATGATATAATAAAAACGGAGTGAGGAAAGTGGGAGACACATCACTCCCGCGCAAGCTGCAGGTAATTCAAAAAATATCGATTAAGGCGGTGAGTATATGGATATTAAGGTAAATCAGACACAGGTAATTCAAAATGTTGCTCAAAAGGCTCCTGTTCCAGATGCAGATGGGTCTTTTAAGTTTACCCTAATTAGTAATATACAGGAGCAGGAATTGCAGGCACGGTTAAATGTTCTTATGGAGGATATCACTCAGCAAGGAAAGCAACTGGGCAAACGTATGGATATACGGGATATGAAACGATATCGTCAATTAATTCATGATTTTATGAATGAAATCGTCAATCGTTCACATAAGTTTTCCAGAGAAAATTTCCTTGACAGAAGGGGAAGACACCGTGTATATGGAATCATTCGTTTGATTGATCAAAATCTGGATGAATTAGCTGCAGAGTTAATAAAGGAAGAAAGAGATCATATATTGATCCTAAATCGAATTGATGAAATACGAGGACTTTTGATAGATATACTTGCATAGTGAAAGTGAGGGATTTCATGTTAGATTTTAATCATATTGTTGGTCATGAACAGATTATAGAACATTTAAAAACTGCAATTGGTTCAGGAAAGGTTTCTCATGCCTATCTTTTGGTTGGGGAAGACGGCTCAGGGAAGAATATGCTTGCAAATGCTTTTGCTATGACTTTACAATGTGAACAAATGAGACCAGGCAATATAGTAGATGCCAGTCAGGTAAAAGCTTGTGGCACCTGTAAATCCTGTGTTCAAGCAGCCTCAGATAATCATCCGGATATTATACGTATTACACATGAAAAAGCTAGTATAGGTGTTGATGACATTCGTATTCAGTTAAATAACGATATTCAGGTAAAACCTTATAGCAGTCCTTATAAAATATATATTATAGATGAAGCAGAGAAATTAACAGAGCAGGCGCAGAATGCTTTGCTAAAAACAATAGAAGAACCACCTCAATATGGTATTATATTATTATTAACTAATAATTTAAATTCTCTTCTTCCAACGATTTTATCAAGGTGCGTAACCTTGCATCTAAAACCAATTGACAGCGGAGCCATGATAAAATATCTGAAGGAACACTATCAAGTTCCTGATTATCAGGCAGAGCTTAGTACGGTTTTCGCTCAAGGTAATTTAGGTAAGGCGATACAATATTCTTCCTCAGAAGAATTTGTGGAAATGAAGAAAGATGTGCTCCATCTCCTAAAATACATAGATGACATGGAGTTTTATGAAATAATTGATGGATTAAAAAAGATATCGGAAAATAAAGCGCAGATTTTTGACTATATTGATTTAATGATTTTATGGTATCGGGATGTGCTGTTATTTAAGGTGACCAAAGATCCAAATCTTTTAATATATAAAAGTGAATTTCAAGATATATCAAAACAAGCGAATAAACGCAGCTATGAAGGTATTGAGAAGATTATAGCAGCTATGGAAAAAGCCAAGGTTAGACTAAATGCAAATGTGAATTTTGATTTAACCATAGAGCTTATGCTGCTTACTATAAAGGAGAATGGTAATGATTAATGTAATCGGTGTTAGATTTAGAAGGGCAGGTAAGATATACTTTTTTGATCCTGCTGGATATGATATAGTACAAGGCGATAAAGTAATTGTGGAAACAGCAAGAGGAGTAGAATATGGTCATGTCGTACTTGGACCAAGAGACGTGGAGGAGGATAAAATTATTCAGCCTCTAAAGCCTGTTATACGTGCTGCAACTCCGGAAGATGATGAAATTGAAAGTAAGAATAAAATAAAAGAAAAAGAAGCTTTCGGTATATGTCTGGAAAAGATTAAAAAACATGGTTTAGATATGAAATTAATCGACTCAGAATATACATTTGATAATAATAAAGTATTATTCTATTTTACAGCAGATGGAAGAATCGATTTTAGAGAATTGGTAAAAGATTTAGCTTCTGTATTTAAGACACGTATCGAGCTGCGCCAAATTGGTGTAAGAGATGAGACAAAAATCGTAGGAGGCATTGGAATCTGTGGAAGACCATTATGCTGTCATACTCACTTAGCCGATTTTGCTCCTGTATCCATTAAAATGGCAAAAGAACAGAATCTTTCCCTAAACCCAACCAAAATATCGGGGGTATGTGGAAGATTAATGTGCTGCTTAAAAAATGAAGAGGAAGCTTATGAAGAATTAAACAGCAAATTGCCTAACCCTGGAGATACAGTAACCACTGTGGATGGCTTAAAAGGCGAAGTTCAAAGTGTTAGCGTCTTAAAACAAATTGTCAGGGTAGTTGTAACCTTAGAAAATGATGAAAAAGAAGCCAGAGATTATAAAGTAGAAGAACTTAGATTCAAACCTAAAAAGAGAAAAGAAAAGATTACTATGGACGAGGAACTAAGGGCATTAGAATTGCTGGAACAAAAAGAAACAAAATCTAAATTAGATGATGAATAATTCTGGACGAATAAATTGGATGTATAAATCTGAATAATGAATATAAAAATATAACTGTCATTCTGAGCGTAAATTCAGCATAGCTGAATTTTAAGCGAAGAATCTAATTTTAACTGAGATTCTTCGTCAATTCAGCTATGCTGAATTGCTCAGAATGACAATGCTAAAAAGTATCACTATGAACGAAAGGGATTCTTCGCAAATTCAACTTCGTTGAATTTTTGCTCAGAATGACATGCTTTCATAGCAATGACAATACTAAGTATCAGAATGGCAATGTTAAATGTAAACATTTTATGAAACACTTTTTAATAAGGATGACCAATAAATGGATAAGAATCATATCTTACTCCCAGATGAGAGAATTGATGATTTGCATAGAAACAATTATCAGATTATACAAAATAGCAAGAAGTTTTGTTTTGGAATGGATGCTGTTCTTTTATCTGGGTTTGCTAAAGTAAAAAAAGATGAATTGGCTTTAGATTTAGGGACTGGCACTGGTATCATACCTATTCTTTTGGAAGCAAAAACGGAAGGTAAGCATTTTACCGGACTAGAGATTCAAGAAGAGAGTGCTGGCATGGCAAAAAGAAGCGTTACTCTTAATAATCTGGATGAAAAAATCAATATTGTGGTTGGTGATATTAAGGAGGCCTCCAAAATCTTTGGTGCAGCCTCCTTTCATGTGGTTACCAGTAATCCTCCCTATATGACGGAGCATCATGGACTGACCAATCCGGATATGCCTAAAGCAATTGCCAGACATGAGATTTTATGCAGTCTGGATGATGTTGCAAGAGAAGCTGCAAAAGTACTAAAACCAAATGGACGGTTTTATCTGGTTCACAGACCTTTTCGGTTGGTAGAAATTCTAAATAAATTAACCGAATACAATTTGGAGCCAAAACGTTTGAAAATGGTACATCCATTTATAGATAAAGAGCCAAATATGGTTTTAATTGAATGTTTGAAAGGCGGAAGGTCAAGACTTACTGTAGAACCACCATTAATAGTCTATAAGGAACAAAATGTTTATACCGATGAAATATATGATATTTATGGTTACTAAAAGATTATAGTTGATTATGAATAGAGCATCAAAAGCCAAAGTTAGG
>CALDJN010000260.1 GCA_937901695.1 uncultured Anaerocolumna sp. | reverse complement strand
ATCTTCTCCAACCATTCCCGCATGATAAACAGAAACGCCTGCTCTTGCTAAAGCAATGGACTGGTTAAGTCCCTTACCGCCGCAAAATGTCTCCATACTATGAGAAGATAAAGTTTCTCCTGGTAAAACCATATGATCTACACCATAGACATAATCATAATTTAATGATCCAAAGTTTACTAATTTCATAAGCGCTACTCCTTAATTTTATTAATTTATTTTATATGATTTACTTTAAATGATTTACTTTATACGATTTACTTTATACGGTTTACTTTAAATGATTTACTTTAAACGATTTACTTTAAATGATTTCTTATGCTTCTATGTTACTCTCAGAGCGGTGTTAAGTCAATTATTATGAACAAACTGAATTTTAACCTAAAATGAAATTAACTAATAATCCTTATATCAATTAACCTTTTAATGAAAAAAATATTTACTCCTTACCTCTACCCAACTAGAACTTATCTTCCTATTTATCCTTATCATTCAATTCTTTTTCTTTGTCAGAATCAGAACTCCTATAATCATCATAATTGGAAAGATAATAGCAAACAAAAGTCCTCTTTTTAACACTCCATCTGATGCAAAACCAACAAGTCCAGGCCCTGCAGAGCATCCAATATCTCCTGCTAAAGCTAATAGGGCAAACATACTGGTTCCACCGCCTTTTAGGTACTTGGAACTTAGGCTAAATACCCCTGGCCACATAATACCTACCGATAATCCGCATAATCCACATCCGATTAACGATATTAATGGAATTGGTGAAAATACTGCTATAATATAACTAGTAACACATAAAAGTCCACTTATTGTCAGTGCTTTTTTCAAATCTATTTTTGAACCTTTCACACCATAAAAGACTCTGGATAATCCCATAAGAAATGCAAATGTACCCGGTCCTAGCAAATCACCCATAGTTTTTGATACACCAAGTCCATTTTCTGCAAAGAAAGATGCCCACTGGGACATGGCTTGTTCTGATGCTCCAGCACTTATCATAAGGAAAAAGAAAATCCAAAATATACTTTTTGTTAATAATCCTCTAAGTGGTATCTTTTCGTGATCTTCCACTAATTTTCTAAGAGGCACTTTTGCAAATAGAAAAGTGTTAAATAGCGGTATAACAGCCCATATCATTGGAAGGTACATCCAATTGTCAGTTCCAATTATAAGAAAATATAATGTGGAACATAATACAACAGCCACATGCCCCCAGCAATAAAAAGAGTGTAATAAACTCATGGCTGAAGCTTTCTCATCCCCTGGCAATGATTCTACAATAGGACTTATCAATACTTCAATCAGACCCCCTCCTATGGCATTAATAATAATAGCTATTAGTAATCCAATATAACCATCTTGAAATAGAAATGGTAATGTTCCCATACCTATAAGTCCAATAGTACAAAATATATGTGCAGCCACTGCCGATATACGATAACCAATCTTGTCAATATACCTTGCAGCAATAAGATCTGTTATAATCTGAATTCCAAAATTAAGCGAAATTAAGAGACCAATACGTTCTATAGAGATATCAAATTCTTTTTGAAAAATAATAAATAGCAGCGGAGCCAGATTATTTACAATAGCCTGTGTTATGTACCCTAAATAACTTGCGTATAAAGTATGTTTATAAGTTAATTTCATAATATTTTACCCTCTCATCCGTAATCCAACTAGTAATTTTAAGTCATACTTTATATTATATGTGTAAAGCATCTGTCATGCAATATAAGAAATACTTAATTCCATTATACTGTCATTCTGAGCCTAAAAGGCGAAGAATCTCATCCTACGCTGTCATTCTGAGCCTAAAAGGCGAAGAATCTCACTTCAAAATGGGATTCTTCGCCTTTTGGCTTAGAATTATAATGTTAAATAGCAGCACCATGAATGAAAGGGATTCTTCGCGAATTCAACTTCGTTGAATTTTTGCTCAGAATGACATGCTTTCATAGCAGTGACACGCTTTCATAGCAATGACACGCTTTCATAACGACGGCACGCTTTTAAGGTAATGACACGCTTTCATGGCGACGGCACGCTTTCATAGCAATGACACACTTTCATGGCAATAACACTCTTTCATAGCAATGACACGCTTTCATAGCAATGACAGTTTTACAACAGCCCCCTTTGCATATTCACATTGCCATTTCTATATGGTCTCCCACATAATTTCACATGGAGCTAAGTTAACTGTCCTGCTATTGCCTTCACCATCGTAAACGGCTGTTGTCTGAGGTTCGTTGGAGTTGTTAACAATTGCATATTTATTCACCTCAGGATAAGCGTGAACTTCACAATATATATTGGAGGCAAACCATTTGGTCAAACCTTCCTCTTTATTAGCTGCATAGTAAAGGCTTCTTAATAATAACCTGGTATTTGCCTGACTATATGGCAAACCTGCAATATAAACAGTTCTGCCTTTTCCATAACTATTCGATGCTAAGTGAACCTCACCATTTGAGTATTCTATGATTTCAGTGGATTCTTTTGTAGCATATATATTCTTCATACTTTCGCCAAAATCCAGAGGCATATTAACCTGGTCCTGATCCTGAGTAATAAAGTGGTTATCCAGCTGACTTACAAAATATTTATCCGTAGATAAAGATAAACCTAATTCCTTATCTACCCCTAAAGCATCTGCTAATTGAAAATAATGACCACCATGCTGGCAAGCAGTAGGTTCACCAACTCCTATAAAACCTCCTCCCTGGTAAATCCATTCACGAAGCTTTGTAACCAAATTCTCATTAAGCCATTCATTTCCGCCTGAAAAAGCGGTATCGGAATCACCAGCATTAATTATTACGTCAATATCTTTAGGTATTCCATTTTCTTTTATATCATCAAAGCTTATAAAAGATACCTCTACACTTGCACCGCTTAAGGCTTCCAAGATGCCTGTATAGGAATATATCTGCTTATACCAAAGGGCATGAGCAACCATATAGGTCTGCCAGGAACGAAGCTTACCCCAGGAATTTAATATAGCTACTTTCAAACCGGTATAAGGGGTTACGCCTTTAATATTTTCATATAGCAAACGAAACTCGTCTGCAACCTTTTCAATATAATCAACAAATTTAGGGAACTTGTAGGCAAGACTTAAATAACCGCCATAACCAATTCGGTCTACCGGTTTTCTAAGTATAGCACGTCTGGCAGTCAGCCAATTTAAGGTTGCCTCTATAGTAGGATCATTTCCTTCATAAAAAGTATCTGGGAAGAAATAAGGCAAAAACCTGCCTTCCGTATATTTTACATGAGGTATCTCAGAAATCATTCGCAGGGTAGTTCCATTTCCAACACTGCCAACCACTGCATCTAAGCCTATTTCACCAAAATATTTACCATAAGGCTCTATTCCAATCCAGTTATCTCCCAGAAACATCATAGCTTCTTTTCCAGCGTCATGAACAATTTTAACTAAATCTTTTGCTTTCTGTGTAGCAAATCTTTGAATAAAATCAATATAATCCAGATATCGCTTAGATGGTATCCGAAAAGCACTGTTATAGTAGCCTTTATCAATAAAGTCCTCCGGACGAAGCCTATAACCTTTCTCTTTCTCAAATGCCTCTAAGGCAGCAACAGACACACTGGTTCCATAACCAAACCAGTCTACAAACTTTTCTTTTCCAAGGTTATTAAAAAGTAATGTAAAATGATAAAAAAACGTAGTAAATCTAACTACATCCGTATCTGGATTCTCTTTTACCCATGAGCTTAAATAGGATTTGGCAAAATCCCAGGAAGCTGGCTGACGAACATCAAAAGGTATATCATGCGGTTTGTCACCCCAATTATTGGTTATATGATTGTACATCTGAGTTGGGTCCCATATGGCATTTGCCAGGAAAGATACCGTATATTCATGAAACTTATTGATATTATGAACAATTACAAGGTTCTCGTCTTTGTTTACCACCCAATTGGTGCCAGGCACCACTTCCTCAGTAGTACGGTCTATTACTTCCCACCAGATTTTAGGATCGTGATTATAATCCGGTGTTACCTGCTCGTTAAAATATCCTTCCATAAAATGAATTTCTAATGTATCCTCTGCTGCCACATTATGTTTTGACATTAAATATAACTGCTGACATTCCTCCATATGTGCCTTTGCATGTTCATTATGCCCTCTGGATACAAAATACGTAGTATATATTTTTGCATCTAATTGTTTAATATCCTCAGATAATTTAGTTCCATCGCTGTCCCTAATAGCATCTGCGCCCCAGCGTTCCATAATTTCCTTAGTTTCTTTTAAAAAATTAGTCTCACTGGGAAGTATAACTCTTCCTTTTGTTTTAGCCATAAAAATCTCCATTCCGCCGAAGCACCACGAATTTGGGCATCAGCACAATATTTGCAAAGCCAATTGTTTCAATTTGGCATTGTTATCATTGTTATCATTTATCATTTGATACTGTAGAACATATTGTTGTCACCTTCCAGATATTCATTTACACTGGAATCGATTGTATTTAATAGTAACTTCATTATATCTTTAACCTTTTAGGTATTCAATCAGGATATTGCTTGCTTTTTTATAAATATTGATTTTATTATGTGACTTAACTAGTAAAAATATAAAAATAGTATTACATATGTGTATATTCTACCACTAATTTTATTAATAGAAAGCACTTTTCAATTGCATGATACGGGTTTTTAAATTATACTATGAATTAGGGGTCAAGTGGATTGGATGTCAAATCGACTGGGTATCAAATCAATTGGGTATCAAATCAATTGGATGTCATTGCTATGAAAGCATGTCATTCTGAGCAAAAATTCAACGAAGTTGAATTTGCGAAGAATCCCTTTCGTTCATAGTGGTGCTGTTAAGCGTGATAATTCTGAGAGCAAATTCAGCTTGCTGAATTATGCTCGAAGAATCCCGCTTTAAACTGAGATTCTTCGGGCTAAAGCTCTCAGAATGACAACAGTTACAAGGCTTGGCATTTGCAATACTTGGTACTTACAGGACTTGGCATTAACAATACTTGGCATTAACAGGGCTTATCATTAACATAACTTGGCATTTATAGGACTTATCATATACAACGCTTAGAATTTAGAATATTGGGATTGGTGATTGGATGGGGAATACAAGATATACGATAAATACAAAACAATTAATTAAGGAAATAAATGCAAAGCTGCTCTATGTCACCACCTCCAGATATGAGGAAGATTGGCATAGCACTATGCATACTCATTACTGTGCAGAACTATTTTATGTTATCAGTGGTTCCGGAAGTTTTATTGTAGAAGATAAAACATTTTTAGTTAAAGAAAATGATTTGGTTATGATTAACCCCAATGTTGAACATACAGAAAAATCCCTTAATTCAAGCCCTTTAGAGTATATTGTATTGGGTATAGAAGGTCTTGCATTTACTTTTGATGGGGAAATAGAAAACAAAAATTATAAAGTTTATAATTTTAAGGATAATAAGCAGCAAATTCTTTTCTTTCTTACCATACTTCTAAAAGAAAGTGAAGAGCAAAAGCCAGAATATGAATTTGTATGTCAAAGTTTATTAGAAGTATTATTAATTCAATTAATTCGTTACGCGGACTATAGTTTGTCTGTGACAAATGTACTGTTATCAAAAAAAATGAGCAAAGAATGTGGTATTATAAAACGTTATATAGATTCGAATTATTCAGAGAATATTACTTTAGATTCTCTGGCTCGGATGACACATATGAACAAATATTACCTTATACATGCCTTTACCAAGTATACTGGCTTATCACCTATCAATTATTTAAACCAGAGAAGAATTCAGGAAGGCAAAAATTTATTGGAAACCACCGATTATTCCATTGGCCAGATATCCAACATTCTGGGTTTTTCCTCACAATCTTACTTTTCCCAGTCTTTTAAAAATGCAGTGGGTATGCCACCTAATGAATATAAAAAGAGAAGTAAGAATTAAAATATGGCTTTTTGAAAAATGTTAACTCGGGTATTCGCAATCTATTATTGATACTTGCAATCTGTTATCGATATTTGCATCTGTTATCAATATTCGCAATCCGTTATCGATATTCGAACCTGTTATTCGTATTCGTAATCTATTATCGATATTTGCATCTGTTATCAATGTTCGCAATCTGTTATCGATATTTGTAATCTACTATCGATACTTACTTATAACCTTATTGCTACTTCGCTGGATTTGGGCAGATGACAGGTGGTAGAACTCCTGCCTAAGCAAAAAAGCTGCTACAAAATTTGCAAAATTGTTTAATCTACACTGTAGGTAGAATTTAATATATCATAATACATTTAGCTGCTTTCCCCTCCCACGTTCAAAACGCTTCGCTTCACAAAATGTGCTGGGCTAGCTTATTTAATCTTGGGTATGAGCTTTTATATTATCAATTACATTACTATCTGAACTATCTCCCACACCATCGTCTAAGATATCATTTTCATGGTTCAGTTCATTGTCTGATATAACTTCTGCATCATCATAGGATTCGCTAGAATCGGAAACTAAATCCTCTATATCGTCTCTTTCTTCTATTATTTCATCAATAGGCTCATCTGTTTTATTTTTCGTTATTTCTGTTTTATCCTCTGTTACTTCCATTTTACCTTCTGTTACTTCTGTTTTGTCTTCTGTTACTTCTGCTTTATCTTCTGTTACTTCTGTTTTATCTTCGATTACTTCCATTTTATCTTCTGTTACTTCTGTTTTATCTTCCGTTACTCCTGTTTCATCTTCTGTCACTTCTGTTTCATCTATTCCTTCTTTTTTCATTCTGATTAAGTCCCTAGTTGACAGGATTATAAGAGGAACTCCAGTAGCAGCAAATATTATAATGAACACAATACCTACAATTTTATTACCTGATGTATCTATTACACGCCATAAAGATATTGATAAATATAGCAAATATATACCACCTAAAATTCTAAATAATCTATTCACTCTTAAGTTCTTATCCATATTTTTACCTCACAGTAAAGTCTTTTATTTAAAGTATCTTAGCATATATGATAAATAGTTACAAGGTATTCTTAACTTTTAGAAGCATTTAGATTGTAAGTTCGAATTATTATTTTCCCTAGCTTATCTAAAGGTAAGTTTCTGTTTCTCTAACCTTTAACCTTATAGTATTTTTTTAACTTTTTATAACTTAAATAGAACACTAAACATCCTATAAGCGCCCCTACACCGTCAATTAAGACATCCGTCACCTGGGCTGATCTGCCAGAAATAAACAACTGATGAAATTCATCTGTTACAGCATATAGTATTGCTGCAGCTTCCGACCATAGTATTAAATTGAAACCCCGTTTATCATATACATAAAAAGAATGGGAAATGGCTATTGCTAACACACCGTATTCTGTCATATGGGCAGCTTTACGTATTATAGTTTCCAGTAATTCTAACCAATAGATTCTTTCTGCTTTAGGTAATTCTATAGTAAATAATCTTTCATTAATGGAAAATATAGTTTCAACAATACCTCCACTTAATTTAGAAGACTCTGCCGCTTTCTGATGGGAAAAGTAAAAAATTATTATCATTATTATGATTGCAGGTATTGTTGATAAAACTCTATGTTTTTTAATCATCATTTATTGCACCTTTATGTAAAATCTTTATTTAAAACCTTTATTTAAAACAATATTATAACAGAATATTAAGTATTATTATACCAGCAATTAAAAGAATATAGAACAAACTTATGAGACTTATGAGAACTTATAAAAAAAGGACAAAAAGGAGCTGTAGCATTATGTCATTCATACATGAAAGTGTAGTAAGATAACACTTTCAATCTATAACATATTCTACCCAGCTCTTTTTGTTTCCTATAGCCCATACTCCGCCATCTTCCGATACAACGTAGCACGGCTAAAGCCTAACATTTGTGATATTTGTGGTGCCAGGCACCAATTACAAATTATATTCCTCTAATTTACGATATAAGGTAGCACGGCTAATTCCTAATAATTTAGATATTTTTGTTTTACTATAACCTTCATGTAAAAGGTTTTTAATTTTTAATTTTTCTATTTCACTAATTGTTTGAATGTTTTCTTCCTTTTCATTCCGTACTAAACCTAGAGCGTATAAATCATCCACTGATACGGCATCTTTATATCGCAGAACAATTTGTTCTAATACAACATCAATTTTTGAAGTATCTTCATACCAGTTATATGAACTTAAGAATTCTAAGGCTTCTTTAGATAGTATTACTTCTTCCTTATCATATTCTTTTTTATAGAATTCCAATCCAGTTGATATCATATTTTGTAATGTTTTACTGTTTTGAAGAACTGGTATTTCAATAACATTCTCTATTATTCTATAGTAAAGTTCTTCAAGGAATAAACCTTTCTCCACCAGCTTTTCCAGATTAGCAGTGGTAGAGAAAATTAAGCGAACATCACTTTTAATATACTTTATATTTTTGTATCGAATTTTTCCATACTTTAAAAAGTAAAGCAAGCGTTTTTGCAAATAAAGAGGCATATCCTCAATATTTTTAAAAAATATGGTTCCATGGTCAGATTTTTGGATTTCACCAAATTCATCAAATATAAATCGTTCTAAGTGTTCTCTATATATACTATCGCAATATATAGGTGTTAAACCTTGAAGATTTCTGTCGGAATAATTGCAGATTCCCTTGGCAAGAATTTCATTTATGTTCTCTGCTTTTCCTTTTATCAAAATCATTTCATTGGTTATAGCCAATGCTTTTGCCCTATCTAACACATCATTAGGTATAATCCAGTCTTTCAGCCACTGAAGGGTTACTACCGATCCTTTCTCCGCAGCTCTTGCATTCTGTATAACTTCACTAATTGTTTTAAAAGTAAAAACAACTCTAATTTTATTATTTCCATTATACTGAATAACCCTACAAGAAATAAAACCATAGAAAGACTGTGTTCCTAAATCAATTAAAACCTTTTGATTTTCATATTCATGCCTTGTTTCAAAGTAATCATAAATAACTTTATGAGGTAAAAGACTTTGAATTTCCTTACCTATAAAGTCATTGTTACTTTGAAAAATCCTTTGAAATGCTTTATTATAGTATTTTATTATTCCTAAATTATCAGTCATTACTACAGCATCAGAGAGTAGATCCAGTATTTGTTCTCTTTCTTTAATAAATTGATTCAATTCATTAAATTTCTGTTTTGTTTGAATTCTTCTAACCAGGTCTTCAGCCATATTATTAATAAAAGCGATAGAACTATCTACATCTTGAAAAATATTTTTAATTCTATGTTTTGGTAAAATTAATGCAATTGCACCTATTACTCTATCATCATAGAAAAGAGGAATTCCGATAAAACCGGCAATCTGACATTTTCCAAAATCTTTACAGTTCTGGCAAATTTGGCATTCACTTTTATTTGGAATAACCATTTTTTGTTGATTAATAATTACTTGACCTACCATGGTGTTAATATTTACAAGTGAATGCTGGACAAAATATCGATTTGTCTCTCCAATTACATTAAAATTATTATCTACAATTAGAACATCCGTATCTATTGTTTTTGCTATAATGTTTGCAAATTGTGTAACGGATTCACTAATACTTCCAAGAAGCGATGAAGACGGCATAAAGTTTCCCTCCTCCTTTCGAATATTCCCTAATAATAAAACTAGTACGTATTTCTATATACTTCTTTATGTTATTACTATTATTTATATTTTAACATATTGAATTATCTTTTGGAATATTTCTTGGGAGTCATAACTGCCGCTCTAATCTTTTCATATGAAATATCTGTTGGAAGTGTACAATCTGCTCCTAATAAGAACTTATTAGTTCCCATTCTATCTAATATAGAGAATATCTCTTTTTCAATGTCCTCCTTAGTTCCTTCTACAAGTACACCTGCTCTATCATCTAGCCCGCCTAAAATTGCAGCGTTTGGAAATATTTTTTTCCCTTCTTCTAGCGATGGATTTTGTTCATGAACGCCCCAGTTTACTACATCAACTGGATAATCTTTATAACGTTCTAATTTAAGGCGATCTTTACACATATGTAACACATTGAAGCAAGGGCATTTTTTTGCCACATCTAATATTTTTAAGTCATTTGGTTTTACATATTCTTCAAATTCTTCTTCATACTTC
>CALDJN010000259.1 GCA_937901695.1 uncultured Anaerocolumna sp. | reverse complement strand
AGGTTCCTATAGCCATTTCATTTTTTATTTCGCCGCCTATATTTGATATACACTTGCATGAAAGCATCCAGGTTATGTACCCAATAAGCAGAAGTTCCTTGCTATTATTGTAATTATAAGCGCTGGATAATGATGAACCTGTGTTAGCAAAAAATAGGAAAGCTTGAAGTATTCCAAAGACTAGAATGTCAGAAATAATTCCGAACTTATAGCTAAAAGATTCTAGAATATTGATTTTATATTCCTCAACTATTGCCCTTAGATACCTCATTGTAGCCCCCCTTTGATTGCATATATTGACTATATAACGTTTTTAAATCATCTGCTTTTTCACTAACTGTAATTATAGTTCCATCTTTTATAAAAACATTAAAATCTGCACAAGTTTCGATAAATTCTAAATCATGGGAAACCAATATCACGATTTTATCTTTTTTAACTTCAAGCAGCATTTTAGATAAAATTGCTTTTGATTCAACATCTAATCCTTCTGTTACTTCGTCTAAAATAATACATTTACTACCACAAACCATAGCTATGAATGTGGCAACAATTCTTTTTTGCCCATAGGATAAGGTTTCAACCTTTTTATTAAATAATTTTTCTATTTCATATTTTACCTTGTAGGTATCTATATTATTTTTGATTTGTTTTTTAGAAAGACCTCTTAATTTACTATAAGTCTTGTGTAATTGCCTTGGAAAACACTTTTTTAAAAAAGTTACTAATAATAATTTTTTACGGATAACTGTACGTCAGACCAGAGATTTACCATCCTGCTTCCTTCAGATTCGCAGTCACCCGCGACACCCTTGCCATTGGCCATATCCTTCCCACTACCGAGCGGATTTGGGACTTGCACCCGTTGAAACGTGCGCCCGCCGGGCGCACTATGAAAAAAGCATTCAGGCTAACCTGGATGCTTTTTTAACATAGAATCTTAATAAAAATCAACAGACCTACTTTACTGTTTTTATTGTAACAGCAGAACCTTTAATACCTCGTTAACCTGCTCTGGTATGTACCAATATTGTGAGGTACTTTACTGTTTATATTGTGTTTTTTTTAAAATATTTTTCAAAATAACTATTTCTCTGCAAACAAATAGTATATACCATAATAATATAAATAAATCCTGATTTAGGAACTCTAGAATTATAAGTAAAGTCATTATAAAATGATAAATAGAATTTTCCTTATATGGCTCAATTTTATATTTATATTTTCTGATTATGTGTGTACCTATAAAAATTGTAAATATAAGTATTGTTAATAAAATATGATATTTTATGTTTATTTCGATGTATCCTTGTAAAAGTAAAACCCCAACTAAAATAATTTCGCTTACATATTTAAAAATTAGGAATTTTCTTACTTTTAAATTTTCTTTATCATCACCAAGCATAGCGTATAACTTCCTCATGAGTTCCAATTAGTCCAGTATAATCTGCATACATATATGTTGAAGTTACATATTTCTCTTCAAACTCAGCTGTAGTAAGTTTTGCAAATCTCATATACCTTATTTCTTTCCAGTATACTTCAGGCAAAGCATTTGTAAGAACAATTTGAACACTGAGCCTAACTACTCTGGCAGATGCTGGGGCACCATATATAGCAGCTATAAGAGCTGTTAAAATTGATATGTCACGGATTATTGTAGAAGTTGAACCAGTAGATGTACCTTGATATTCCCAAGGTGTCCAGCCATCATTAATGCCGGATTGTAGAATAATCCGTCCATTTTCGGGTGCATTATTAATTGATTTAGCTTCTGACTCAGAATAAACAGTTACAACATCTGGTTTTATTACTTGTTCCTTATTAGTTTTCATATCACATATTGTTATTGAATTATTTTCTCTGATTATATGTGTATTATTTCTATTACTTTCCGCTCTAAATTCCAATTTACTATTGTTTTTTATCTCTTCTAGATACTCAACTTCACCAGTTATTGTATTAACAAATTCTATTTTTGAATAATTTGTGGTTTTCTTTACTAATTGCATGTCATAGTTACCAACTTGTACTACTTCTCCTAGTGCTAATTCCTCCCCCGTTGGCCAATTATTTTTGGCTGATACATATATGGGTGATAGATTGGTAGCAATAATAGATACCAGTAATAATGATGCTATGATTTTAGTAATTTTAATTTTCATATTTTACGCTCCTTTTAATAATTATTCCCTCTGCTCTTGTTAATAGTTACTTGTACGTATTTACATTATTATTTTACATCAATATAATCACCCTTCATCGCATATACATCCTTTGAAATTCAAAGTTAAGAAGCCTAAAACAAAAGGTACTAAAGCGGATTCTGTTGAAAAAATCACGGTTGCACAGCTTCTTCCTGAACTGGAAAACACGGTTTTCAATATCGATGACCAGCCATACGGTTCCCTCTTTCAATTATATAAAAGAGAGTTTCTTGACCTATCTGTTAAGAAGTCTTATTACGCCTGAATCAATGGTTCTAGCTGGAGATGGTACTCCTGTGGTTACTTCTCACAGAGAACGTAAACACTTTTTTCAATACTTAAATGTTAAATTTCTCTTTTTCCCTTTTGTTGTAATGAAAAAGTAAATTTCAATTATTTCCACAACCTGGTGTTAGTCGTACACAAATCTTTCTGATATTGTTTAAGTATTAGTACAATTAGGTATTATATAGCTATAATAATCATCCAAATATTTTCCAAAACCAATCAATAAAAACATACATTTTAAATACCTCTCCTTCGTATAAAAAACAAACTAGATATATTTTATTATATACTTATATTATTTTCAATATTGTCTCGATGAACGTTAAGGTTTTCCCGATAAACGTCATATTTACGTTCATCACTGACTGCAGCGTCTTCTGTCTGAGCACCTCTCGGTCAGCATATTTTTCTCGTTTGTCCAACAGTTCTTCGCATCTTTCTCGCGTCAGTTAATTCAGATAAAACAAACTTCAAATGTCCTGTTTCTGAAAAGCACATAACATCGTATTGATGCGTTATTCAGCCATCGCTCCGGTCATCTCAGGGCTTCAGGAAAATTACTCCTCGCTTGAAGCCTTCTTTCGTGATAACTCAGTCAGGGAAATTTTAATGACGGGCTACCTTAGGATACTTTGTTCCGGTAATTAGTATCGCAAGAGTCAAAAATATAAAAGCTACACTTACCGTGCAGCTTTTATATTTAGAAATACTATTTTTATAAATGTTAACTGAGATTAAAATTGTTTGTAAAGCTCCTTTTTCGCACCGCAAATTGGACAATTATCTGGAGCTTCGTTAAGTACCGTATGTCCGCAGATAGGACAAATATATACTCCTTTAAAATCCATATCTTTTTCTTTTTTTGCAGCCTTTTGGGCATCTGCAAATAAATCTGCATGAATTTTCTCAGCTTCTAAAGCAAAATGGAAGGACTTTTCAGCGCCTTTTTCTTTCTGTAGCTCTGCTGTATTTAAGTAAACTGGATACATTTGCTCAACTTCATGTAGTTCACCATTAATGGCACCTTGTAAATTGTCTACTGTTTTACCGGTTCCAAAAACTGCACCAGCCACTACCGTTGCATCTGCTGCAGTGTCTCCTCCGATTTCTCTGTAATGATTATTTGCATGTACTTGCTCTGCAAATGCTATAGCTTCAAACAATCTTCCAATATTTTTAAAACCTTCTTTTTCAGCCATAGCTGCCCATGTTAGATACCTCATATGAGCCATGCTCTCTCCGCCATATGCAGAATGTAAGTAATCACTTGTCATAGCATTTTTTACTGCCATTGTATTGCCTCCTTATATGTTAAAATTAATAAAAAATATACTCTATATAATATTAGATTATTATTTGAAAATTATTCAATAAATGTATGAAAGTTGATTACTCATTCTACTATTTCGTTTTATAATTGAAATTAACAAGTCAGTTGGGGTAATAGTTAATGACGATAAAGGAAAGCATCGTGTCCTGTCGATTAATATAAGAGTGTCCAATGGACGAGTCAAAAACAAGGGCATCCCCTGCATTTAGCATATGATCTCCCATCTCGGTGTGGAGGACAAGTTTACCTTGAATGATATAAATATACTCCTGTGCTTTTTCGGAGTGACCGATAGTAGCATTGGACGATTTGGCATCCAGTTCAACATAGAATAATTCAAAATTTCTAACCGGGGTATTTGTAAAATAGCAGTATATGCGGTAATGGTCCGTTTCCCCAGTCTGTACTGTCGGTTCTGACTTTCGGATTACGGTTGCTTCTTTCTCTATACCCTCCATCAGTCTTGTGTATGGTACATTTAGACCATTTGCAATTTTCCAAATGGTGTTGATGGTCGGGTTGCTATTCCCTTTTTCAATGTCGGATAACATCGCCTTGCTTATTCCTGAAATTTTTGATAATTGTCCCAGGGTTAGATTGCGCTCCGTTCTTAGTTCTTTCTGCCCCCTCGTCGGTGTATAAAATATTTTAGAGCATCTCTGGCAAGGGGCTGAAACCCCCGCCTAAAAACAAGTAGAAGGTAGGAATACCCTGTAAAATCAAGGTTTTCCTACCCTCCAGCTCTTGAAAAATCCCGTTGAAATTGGCATAAAAGCAGCTATTTTTTTAATGTTAACTGTGATTTGAATTGTTTGTAAAGCTCCTTTTTCGCACCGCAAACTGGATACATTTGCACAACTTCATGTAGTTCATCATTAATAGCACCTTGTAAATTGTCTACTGTTTTACTGGTTCCAAAAACTACACCAGCCACTACAGTTGTATATGCTGGTTGGAATATCCCCTTTGACTTCTCCCAGCATTTAACTACTCTTCTGTTTCTTTTTTTATAGAATTCTCCTTAATCTTTTTAATAATATAATCATATCCATTTTCAGAATGGGGTATATTACACTTGCTACAGTCCTTTAATCCATTTTCAAGAACAGTATAATTACCTCCGCATTTATCTAAAAAATAAAGTGGGCAGAAGCAAAATAGACAATTGATATTCTCTAAATTATGGCATGGATAGTATTCGCATTCTTTATTGGTAAAATATTTATAACTCATAGAGTTCTCCTATGTATTCATGGTTTATAGTTTCATATTTTATAGTTCATTATTTATAGTTTTAATATAATTTATAAATAATACTTTTGAAAGTATTTTCATTTTCCATATTCTTTTATATTCTTACATCAAATATGATATACTATTATACATTATTAAACTTGAAATTAGAATAAGATTAAAGAATTATCTGGAAGTCAAAAGGGCTGTTGCAAAATAAAAAATTTGTCATTCTGAGCGTAGCGAAGAATCCCTTTTCATTCATTATGGTGCTATTAAGCATTATAATTCCAAGCTACAGACAAAGAATCCCTGCCATTTTAAGCCACAGGCGAAGAATCTCTGTTCCTGCATATATAGAGATTCTTCGCCTGCGGCTCAGAATGACAGTTTTGCAACAGCCCCGCTTATACTACTTCCCTGATGTGGTTAAATACTGATAGAATTTGGAGGAATCTTATATCATATGATTATTGGTTGTGCAAAAATTATAATACACGTCCCTTGGGTACATTCTTTGAAAGAAAAAAGAATGATTGTAAAAAGCCTATGTGCTAAGGTTTCTAATAAATTTAATGTATCTATTGCAGAAGTCGAAAACCAGGATATCCATCAAAGCATCGGGCTCGGATTTGCTTGTGTTACAACGGATTCAAGAATAGCTGATAGTATGATTGATACTGTATTGAACTTTATAGAAAATAATACAGAAGGTGAAATTATGCATGTTGAAAGGGAAATACTATAATTTTATTTTTACATTATATAAAAATATCAAAATCTTTTCTTTAGGAAAGAAAAGGGCTATTGCAAAAACTGTCATTCTAAGAGCAAATTCAGCTTGCTGAATTATACTTGAAGAATCTCATTTTCAAGTAAAGGTTCTTCAAGCTAAAGCCCTCAGAATTATCACGCTTAACAGCACCAC
>CALDJN010000258.1 GCA_937901695.1 uncultured Anaerocolumna sp. | reverse complement strand
GAAAATCAGTATATTACCCCATTTTTCACTAACATGGACTGGAATGGACAGAAATATTCCATTTCTGAGTGGAATCAGAAGCAGACTCTTACGACAGCGCTGCAAAACTCAGTAAATTGGTATTTCCAGACGCTAGATCAAAAAGCTGATCTGACTGAGCTAAACCAGTTCTACAAAAAAATAGGTTATGGGAATCATGATCTTTCTGGTGGAATATCCAACTTTTGGTTAGAATCCTCCCTCAAAATTTCTCCATTGGAGCAAGTAGAATTATTAAAAAAATTGTATACCAACGAGTTTCATTTTCAAAAACAAAATGTACAGACTGTAAAAAGTGCCTTGATGCTTTCTTCCTCAAATAATGGAGCATTATACGGAAAAACTGGTACCGGTAAAGTAAACGGGCAAAATATAAATGGTTGGTTCATTGGGTATATTGAATCCGCTGGTAATACCTATTTCTTTGCGACCAATATACGAAGCGATGCCAACGCTACTGGAGCCGCAGCAAGTGAAATCACATTAGATATTCTGAAGGAGAAAAATATATACTATTAAAAGCACGGAGCTGTTGGAAAACTGGGAAACTGTCATTCTGAGAACAAATTCAGCAAAGCTGAGCTATACTCGATTACTGTCATTCTGAGCCACAGGCGAAGAATCTCATTCCGAAAGCAAATTTAGCTTGCTGAATTATGCTCAATTACTGTCATTCTGAGCCACAGGCGAAGAATCTCATTTTAAAGTGAGATTCTTCGAACAAATTCAGCAAAGCTGAATTTGCTCTCAAAATTATCACGCTTAACAGCACCACTATGAATGAAAGGGATTCTTCGCGAATTCAACTTCGTTGAATTTTCGCTCAGAATGACATTCTTTCATAGGAATGGCAAATCTGTCCTGACAGTTAATCTGTCCTAACAGTTAATCTGTCCTGATATTATATATCTGTGATGCTTTTCCTGTCAGAATCTTATCTTTACTCTCCAAATTAAAATAAAAGTTAAAAATATCCCTTCCCACCTGTGTTGCATTAGAAGACACATACCCATTGGCTATACGCACTGCTATTGAAATTTCTGGTTTTTCTGCTGGTGCATATCCAAAGAACAGTCCATGATCCGGTCTGTTCTTTGCCTCTTGTGCTGTTCCTGTTTTACCAGCAACACGGATTTTCATTTCCTTTAAAAATGTATTACTTTGTGCAAACTGACTCATACCTTTTTCCAAGGTATCCCAAACATTTTCTTTTAATTCAATCTTACTTTCAAGTACGGGGGAGTGTTCCTGCCAATTTCCACTTTTATCTTCAATCCCTTTTATCATGGTTAATGAAAAACTGTTTCCTTTAGAAGCAAGGGTATTCGCATATCTGGCTAACTGCACTGTTGCATAATTGTGAGTTCCTTGACCGATTGCTGAAGGAATCGCATAATTTTCTGTCACATGAGGATTACTCTCTGTAATCTCAATTCCTGATTTTTTATCCAAATCAAACAATTTTGCATACTTCTGCAAAGAGGCAAGTGCCTGATTATCATCATATGATCCTGTTTCTTTCATACCCAATCGATAAGAAATTTCACATAGATAATCATTACACGAATTTTGTATTGCTGCCGCCCCATTGGCGATTTCCCCATGCCCTGTATGTTTCCAGCAGTTTAGTTTTGGATACACCTTGTCAAATACGCCATCACAAAATACGGATGTATCAAAGGATATTACCCCTTCCTCCATTCCTGCCGCAACCGTAACTGGTTTAAATGTAGAGCCTGGTGCGGTCAATTGCTGAGTCGCCTTATTATATAGTGGCAAGGACTTGTCTGAAAGAAGTTGAGAGTAATATTCTTTATCTAACTGATTTGCCAACCGATTATTATCGTATCCAGGGTATGTCACACATGCTAATACATATCCTGTTTCTTCCTGTATGACGACAGCAGAACCGGAACAAGGATCCAGTGCAAGCTGAGCAGGAGTTATTTCCAAGTTCTCAATCTTTTTCTTCATAAAGGTAAATGCATCTATTTCCCCATCTATGAGCATTGGGTAATCTCCGTCCTCTTTTGACAAAATGTGCTGATCATAAAGAAGTTCGCATACCTCCTCACCAGTAATCTCATCATTTAAAAGTAAATAGTAAAACATAGTTTTCTCAATTTCTGGGCTTTTCCTTAATTGATTAAGGATTTCATGTATTAATTCTTTATATAACTCATCTTTTGTTATATATTCTGAATCTGAATTAACCATGTCAAGATTAATCCACCTTTTTTCAATTCCATAATATAACAGGTCTTTTAAGCTGACTTCTCCTGTTTTCTCCCATGAGGAATAAATGGGATCATTTTTTTCCACTGTATCCTTCTTAAAAATTCCACTTTCCAGAATAATAAATCGCCCATAATCTTTCATTTCTTCCGTCAAATCTTTATATGGCGTTGAACCCTCCATAAGTTCTACCTGAAGAGTCTCCAACGCCTTTTCCTTCTTTACACGTAATTTTCCCGCCAACTTTTTCTCCAATTTTGTTGCTTCCTGCCAAGTTAAATGGCTCAATTTAATAATTTCATTCTGCACCAATGCCATGTAAACATCATAAATTGGAATTCTTATTTCCGTAGTATCTTTAATCCTGGTTTTATCAAATTTTTTAGAATTTATTAAGTTTCCTACTAAAATCCCTGCAATTTTTTGTTCTAAAATATCATAAACCGCCATCTGCAGTTCTTTATCTATTGTGAGATATACATTTTTTCCGGTTGATGATTCCTTAATAATTCTGCTTTCTCCCACTATTTTCACTACATTATTCACTACAATTTCTTTTTCTCCATATTCTCCTTGTAATTCCTTATCCAGATATTGTTCGATTCCTATTTTCCCTACAATAGACTCTCTCGTATATTCTTGATTTTCCCTATTCAGTGTTTCTAGTTCTTCCTCTGTAATTTTTCCTGTATAACCAAGAATATGAGCAAATGCTTCACCACCTTCATAAACCCGTTCCCAGTCTTCTTTAATATCTATGCCTTTAAGTAAGCCATTATTCTCCAAAACATAAGCTATCGTTTCCTCTGAAATATCTCTTGCTATGGTAATAGGCTGATATTTATGGTAAGAATTCAAAGATAGCATATAACGAATTCCAATAATATTCAAAATCTGTTCTTTCGAATACTCCTGTTCCAATCCATATTGTTTTAATTCTTCTTCGGAATATGGCTGCCTGCCTTCACCATAAAGAGCAAACTTGTTATTTCCTGTCAAATATTCTACCATCTGATCTGCTGTTATTTCTGACTGCTCTTTTGTCATATTCTCTGGATTTGCCTCGCCAAATACATCTGCTTTGAATCTTTTCATAGTTATTCCTTCCTTCGTGTATACATAATTATCATTTTCATCAACCGTTATAATTAATTCATTGATTAATTTTTCACCGTTTTTTTGCAGTTTCTTTTGTAAATTATGTATACTGCCGTTCAAAGCCAGCTGGCGTTCCCTATTTGTTCCATAGTCCCCATTATCCGTCATCGTAATAGTGTAAATCAATCTGTTTGTTGCAAGAACTTGCCCATTGCAATCATAAATATTTCCCCTGGTTCCTTTCTCTATCAATGTTCTTGTTGCCTTAAGTTCAGAATTTCCGGTATACTTTTCTCCGTCCATAATTTGAATTTGCCATGTATGCTTAATCAGGATAAAAATCAAAAGCAGAAACAAAACATATACAATATTAAGTCTTAAATTTTCAAACTTTTTCACCGTATTATCTCCACCTTCCCTGCTTACTCTGAACTGCTAAACCAGGCATCAAGCACCTGCTTGTCTTTCTTTACTACATAGCCGCTGCCACCTCTGCCTTTTACATCTTCTGCCATGGTCATGATCAAAATTGGTTTAGAGGAATTCGGATTGGAAGTAAAAACTCCAAACCATCCCAGTTCCGTTCCATTTTGATCTGCTTTCGATTGCTTAATTTCTGCCGTTCCTGTTTTTCCAGCCAGAACAATGTCCTCAAAGTATGCACTATGTCCTGTTCCATATGGTGAACTCACCACCTGTTCCATTGCAGCTTTAATCAGATTTGCATATTCTGATGCATATGCTTCCTTTATCCATATCTCAGGCTGTATCTGGTCTTTGTATAGCAGATATGGTTTGATAACGTTCCCAGCGTTTGCGAAACCTGTATATAAAGCTGCTAAATGTATGGGATTTACCAAAACCTGCCCTTGTCCATATCCACTGTCAGCCAGCTGTATTTCTGACTCTATTTCCCCATTATTAGAATACTGTGATTCTGCCACTGAAATTTCAAAAGGAATTTTAGAATTGAACCCTAAACGGTTCAATCCCTCCTTCAGCTTCTCTTTTCCGATTTTTAGTGCGGCTTTTGCAAAATATATATTGTCAGAACAAATAATCGCATTTTCTAAAGTAACCGGTTCATGCACATGAAGAGTTGTTACATAATAGTTTCCCCAGCTGCTATCCTTCTGCCAACTTAATCCATGGTTTCCGTAATCCTCATAGGGATCTATATCACCTGTTTCAAGTCCTATTGCTGCAATGATAGGCTTAAAGGAAGAACCGGGACATACTTTTTGCCGGAATCTGTTATAAAGCGGATTGCGGCTATCCTCATTTAAATCCTTCCATAATTGCTCTGACATCCCATATATAAAATCATTGCTGTCAAAAGATGGGGTGCTTACTAATGCCAATACCTCCCCAGTATATGGATTCATTGCTATAGAACAGCTTTTATCCTCTGAATAGTTTTCGTACAGTTGCCTCTGCAATTCTGAATCAATGGTAAGACGTATATCTTTTCCGTCTATTTTCAAAACACTAGCCAATATAACTTTTTTATTTCCTTCTGCATCTACAATTGCAATTTCGCGTCCATTCTCCCCTTTCAATTCTTTTTCATACAAACTCTCTATGCCACTTCTTCCAATCATGCTGTTCTTGCTATATCCTTCCCCTTGATGTTTCTCCAAATCTTCCGCTGTTACCTTCTGTAAATAACCTGTCAGATGGGATGCCGCTGGTCCTAGTGGATATTCCCGAATTTCTGTATCCGTTAACATAATACCAGGAATCGTTAAAAGGGCTGCCTGTAATTCTTGTTTACCCATTGTTTCTTCACTTAAATATTCGTGCATCTGCTCCAATTCGGTCAGTTTCTTAATTGTCTTAATGGGAACAAAGGAATCCTCTTTTACCCACTTGGCATTCAGTTTCTTCTCTATACTTTCTGCCGATATGTTTAAAAGTTCTGCCAATTTATTAATATCATCACTGTAATTCTCGTTCATTTTTCCCGGAACAAGCCCCACAGTAGATGCCGTACCCATTCCCGCAAGTATTTCTCCATTTCGATCCAGTATGTCTCCTCGCTTTGCCACCTGCTCAGATACCCTGACTTTGTCTGTAGCAGCTAACTCCGGTATAATCATACTGTCATGCCAAACCAGTCCATATGGATAAATACCCTCTTTACATGGTTCAAATACAGACTGATTTAGAAAAGAAATTTTATCAGCCA
>CALDJN010000257.1 GCA_937901695.1 uncultured Anaerocolumna sp. | reverse complement strand
CTAAGTTTAGGGAGCATTGTGATCAGTTAAATATGAATTTCATCACTGGTGAAGTTATGAAGTTTGAAGTAGAAGGTGACATTAAGAAAATAACCCTAGATGATAATACTTCTTATTCTGCCAAGACAGTAATTATTGCTGCAGGAGCAAAACCACGTAAATTAATGGTAGAGGGAGAAGAAAAACTGTCAGGGTTGGGAGTATCTTATTGTGCAACTTGCGATGGTGCTTTCTTTAGAAATAAGGTAACTGCAGTAATAGGCGGCGGAGATGTAGCTGTTGAAGATGCAATTTTCTTAGCAAGACTAAGTAAAAAGGTGTATGTTATTCATAGAAGAGATGAATTTAGGGCTGCAAAAAGTTATACCTCTAAATTAACATCTATGGAAAATGTGGAAATTCTTTGGGATACGGTAGTAGAAAAGATTATTGGAAAGGAACAAGTATCTCAGATAGAAGTTAAAAATATAAAAACGGAAGAATCTAAAACCCTGGATGTAGACGGTGTATTTGTTGCAGTTGGAAATATTCCAACCTCAGAAGTATATAAGGGAATCATTAATATGGATAAAAGCGGATATATAATTGCAGGAGAAGACTGTAAAACCAATATACCCGGTGTATTTGCAGCAGGAGATATCCGTACAAAAGAGTTAAGGCAAATCATTACTGCAGCATCCGATGGTGCTAATGCTATTACAGCAGTAGAAAAATATTTAAATACTCTTTAATCAAAACTTCTGCATAATAGCTAGAAATATTCTGAATAATTGAATTAATTGGGTATAATTAACCACACTTTTACCATTTAAATGGTTGACAGACATAATATAGTTTGATATAATAACCTCAGAAATTTAATAAATTTGTAACATTTAATTGAAGTTATGTAAAACTTATTTAAACAAATGAGATAAATTAAAGATTTTCACTTAGGTGGATTCTTTTAAGGAGGTCAACATTCATATGATAAATGGAACCATGGTTAAAGTATCCCTTTTCGCTGCCGGAGCATTCCTATCATTAGGTACTGCCGCAACTGCCAAGGCTTCAACAATTACAGCTGATAAACCAGTTGCCGGAATTACACAAAAGATGGATGAGTATTATGAAGCGATTCCGAAAGATCAAGTAGGAGAAGCAGAAGCTTTATTTGAAAACATTTCTTCAAAAGAAGATTCGAAAGATAGTTTAAAAGAAAATTCAAGTAAAAACTTCAAAGAAGGGGTGACAGAGGTTGTTTCTCCTTATGCGAATCTGGGTATTTCCATTGCAAATGATTATGTTAATATAAGAAAAGAACCCAATACAGAAAGTGAAATAGTGGGTAAACTGTACCGTGGCTGTGCAACAGATATCTTAGAAACCGAAGGTGAATGGGTTAAAATTCATTCTGGTAAAGTGGATGGATATATTAAAGCAGAATATTTAGCAATTGGAACAGAGGCAGAAGGTTTAATTGAAGAATCTTCAACCAAATATGCAACCATTAATGCTGAAACCCTTTTTGTAAGGGAAGGACAAGGTAAAGATACTAAGATAATCAACATGGTTCCATTTGGTGAGCGTTATTATATTATTAAGGAATACGATGAGTGGGCAGAAATTATGATTGATGATGCAGAAACGGGCTTCGTATCCAAAGACCATATTAAAGTTGATGTTGAATTTAATTATGCTGTATCCATAGAAGAAGAAAAGGCTAAATTGGCAGCAGAAGAAGCAGCAAAACAAGCTGAGATAGAAAGATTAGAAGCACTTGCAAAAGAACAGGAAGCAGCAAGAGCAGAGGAAGCAGCCAGAAAAGCAGAAGCTCAAAGACAAGCAGAAGCAGCACAAAAAGCAGCGCAAAATTCTTCGCAGAACTCTTCAAGTTCCAAGAATACAAAAGAAACGCCTAAGGAGGAGAAGAAACCTTCAAGCGGCGGTTCTGGAAATGGTCAGAAGGTAGCAGATTATGGTGTTAATTTTGTCGGTAATCCATATGTATGGGGTGGAGAAAGTTTAACCAATGGAACTGACTGTTCAGGTTTTACACAATCTATCTATGCGCACTTTGGTTATAATATCAGACGTACCTCAGCAGAGCAATCACAATCAGCTGGCCGTGCAGTTGATATATCAGAACGTCAGCCGGGAGATTTGATTTTTTATGGTAATAGCAAAGGATCAATAAACCATGTAGCTATTTATATTGGAAATGATAAAATCGTACATGCTTCTAATGCAAGAGATGGAATTAAGATATCCAATTATAGATATCGTACACCTTACATTGTGAGAAGGGTTATGTAAGTGGATAGTAGTGTAAATTATAAAAATAATATGTAGCAGTTTATTATAGAACAGAATAAAAACAAAAATAAAAATGTCATTCTTGGCTTTAGGCTTTGGATGACATTTTTTTGCTTATAAGTTAACTGGGGATAAAATCTTATAAAATACAAAGTTTTTTGAATTGTCATCAAATAATTTGAAAATTGATTTATATTGGGAAAATAGCATACAATTTGTTATTTTTAAAAAGATTCTAAAGTCCTATTGACAATAGTAAGCTTGTACAAAGTGCACAAATATTTAGAAAGTGGTTTAATTAATTAAGAATGGATAGAAATGGTTGCACATCCATCCAAAAGTTATCCACAATTTAAAGGGCTAATTAATAAAGAAAAAGAAGTTATACACCAAGTTATCCACATTATCCACATTAATGCACCACCCTTGTCGAATGTATAATTCTTGTCAAGGACGAAAATCTGTTTTGTAAGTATTGATAAATTTCACAAAAAACGGATAAAATGAATTGTTGAGATATTTATCCTATATTGTCAAATAAAAAGAGAATTTGTTATATAATTATTAGAAATTTGGAGAAAAAGTGAGAGATAAAAAGAATAATTAATAATAATAAAACAATATGTAACATTTATAAGGCTTTATATTATGATTGTATCTTTAAATTAAGGAGGTAAGACATGGCGAAGTCATTTTTTTAAATTGCTTGTCACATAATAAGCCTTGTGATATAATACTAATAAGTAATACAATATGAATTAAAAGGAGTTGGTCATAATGCGTTATATAATTAGCGGTAAAAATATTAATGTGACAGAAGGCCTAAAATCTGCTGTTTATGAGAAAATAGGGAAACTCGAGAGGTATTTTACTCCTGATACTGAAATTCATGTAACTATGAGTGTGGAAAAGGAAAGGCAAAAAATCGAGGTAACCATTCCTATGAAGGGAACCATTGTTCGTGCCGAACAAGTTAGTAACGATATGTATGTTTCCATTGATTTAGTAGAAGAGGTTATTGAACGTCAATTAAGAAAATACAAAAATAAATTAATAGAACAAAAACAAGCTGCAGTTAATTTTAATCAGGCTTTCATTGAAGAAGATTATGCAGAAGACCCTTCTATTAAGATTGTCAAAACGAAAAAGTTTGCTATTAAACCTATGGATGCGGAAGAAGCCTGCATTCAGATGGAACTGTTAGGTCATAATTTCTTCGTATATCGTAATGCAGAAACAGATGAAGTTAACGTAGTTTACAAACGTAAAGGAAATACCTATGGTTTAATTGAACCAGAATACTAATAGTAAATTATATTTCGACGTAATGAACATTAATTGCTAAGGATTAGTAATGAGCTGTCGCATCAGAAGCTTTGTTGGAGACAACCAATCAGTTGAATCCACAGTTTTGAAGTGACAGCTTTTTATGTAGTAATTTTGAATGCTATAAAAGAATTATGTTAAAAATGTGAACGGAAAGTGAACAATTATAAAAAGTGTTGATTACTATCTGTGTAAATGTTACAATATATGCTGAAATGTAAAAATATAATGAGGGAAGTTAAGATTTACCGAACCAATCCAATAATACAGGAGTGAAAGAATATGGGCTTTTTAGAAAAGATTTTTGGTACACATAGTGAAAGAGAATTAAAATTAGTTTATCCGATTGTTGATAAAATAGAAGCATTAGAGCCTGCAATGGAGAAGCTTTCAGATGAAGAATTACGAAATAAAACACAAGAGTTTAAAAATAGACTAAAAAATGGAGAAACATTAGACGACTTATTAGTGGAAGCTTATGCGGTAGTAAGAGAAGCTTCAAAAAGAACTTTAGGTATGAGACATTACCGTGTACAGTTAATGGGTGGTGTAATTCTCCATCAGGGAAGAATTACAGAAATGCGTACCGGTGAAGGTAAAACATTGGTTTCTACCTTACCAGCTTATCTAAATGCCTTAGAGGGTAAAGGGGTTCATATTGTTACTGTTAATGACTACTTAGCAAAGCGTGATGCTGAGTGGATGGGACAAATACATGAATTTTTAGGACTTAAAGTAGGCGTAATTTTAAACAGCATGGACAATGATGAAAGAAGAGATGCCTATAATTGCGATATTACCTATGCTACTAATAATGAATTAGGATTTGATTACTTAAGAGATAACATGGTTATATATAAA
Source organism: uncultured Anaerocolumna sp. (assembly GCA_937901695.1). Taxonomy (GTDB): domain Bacteria; phylum Bacillota; class Clostridia; order Lachnospirales; family Lachnospiraceae; genus Anaerocolumna. The sequence goes on along the minus strand of CALDJN010000257.1, from coordinate 3,326 downwards.
GAACAATTAGTACAAAGAGGTTTACATTATGCTATTATCGATGAAGTGGACTCTGTATTAATTGATGAAGCCAGAACACCTCTTATTATATCCGGTCAAAGTGGTAAATCAACTAAACTATATGAAGCCTGTGATATTCTTGCAAGACAGTTGGAGCGTGGTAAGGAAAGTGCTGAACTTACTAAGATGGCTGCCCTTATGAAGGAAGAAATTGAAGAAACAGGTGACTTTGTTGTTAACGAAAAGGACAAGAATGTTAACCTAACGGAGCAAGGTGTAAAGAAAGTAGAAGAGTTCTTCCATTTGGAAAACCTTGCAGATGCAGAAAATCTTGAAATCCAACATAATATTATATTAGCATTACGTGCTCATAATTTAATGTTTAGAGATAAAGATTACGTTGTAAAAGATGATGAAGTTTTAATCGTTGATGAATTTACCGGACGTATTATGCCAGGCAGACGTTATTCTGATGGCCTTCATCAAGCAATTGAAGCCAAGGAAAAAGTTAAGGTAAAGAGGGAAAGTAAAACCTTAGCTACTATTACCTTCCAGAACTTCTTTAATAAATATGAGAAAAAATGTGGTATGACAGGTACTGCCTTAACAGAAGAAAAAGAATTTAGAGAAATCTATGGAATGGATGTTATTGAAGTTCCAACCAATGTACCTGTTATCCGTAATGATAGACAAGATGCAGTGTATAAGACCAAGAAGGAAAAACTCAATGCGGTTGTAAATGAAATCGTAGAATCACATAAGAAAGGACAGCCAGTATTAGTAGGTACTATTACTATTGAAGCTTCCGAAGAATTAAGTGAACTATTAAAGAAAAAAAATATACCTCATAAAGTATTAAATGCTAAATTCCATGAATTAGAAGCAGAAATTATAGCTGATGCAGGCCAGTTTGGTGCTGTTACCATTGCAACCAATATGGCAGGCCGTGGTACGGATATTAAGCTTGGAGAAGGCGTAAAAGAAGTTGGTGGACTTAAGATTATTGGTACAGAACGTCATGAATCCAGACGTATCGATAACCAGTTAAGAGGTCGTGCCGGCCGTCAGGGAGACCCTGGTGAATCTCGTTTCTTTATTTCCTTGGAAGATGATTTAATGCGCCTATTTGGATCTGAAAGATTAATGGGCATGTTTAATTCCTTAGGATTGCCAGAAGGAGAACAAATCGAGCATAAGATGTTAAGCGGTGCCATTGAGAAAGCTCAAAAGCGTATTGAAAATAACAACTTTGGTATCAGAAAGAATTTACTTGAATACGATCAAGTTAACAATGATCAACGTGAAATCATCTATGAAGAAAGAAGACGTGTACTTGATGGCGAAAGCATGAGAGATGTTATCTATAAGATGATTACCGATACTGTTGAAAAAGCAGTTAACAGTTCCATTAGTGAAGACCAAAGTCCAGAAGATTGGGATTTGGAAGACTTAAACAACCGTTTACTTCCAATAGTACCTTTAGACGAAATTACCTTGGATGAAGTAAAAGGGTTAAAGAAAAATGCATTAATGCAGAAATTAAAAGAAGATGCAGTAAAACTTTATGAAGCAAAAGAAGCAGAATTCCCTGAAAAAGAACAATTAAGAGAAATTGAACGTGTTATTTTGCTTAAAGTTATCGATAGAAAGTGGATGGACCACATTGATGATATGGACCAACTGCGTCAAGGAATTGGTTTACAGGCATATGGTCAAAGAGATCCATTAGTTGAATATAAATTTATGGGATTTGAAATGTTTGATGAAATGACAGAAGCAATCAGTGAAGATACTGTAAAAGCTTTGCTGCATATAAGAATCGAGCAGAAGGTAGAACGTGAACAAGTTGCCAAAGTTACTGGTACAAACAAAGACGATTCTGTTCAACAAGGACCAGTTCGCAGAGTTGGTAAAAAGATTCAACCAAATGATCCATGTCCATGTGGAAGTGGCAAGAAGTATAAATACTGCTGTGGCAGGAATGCTTAAATAGGATTTTTAAATGTTCTGTCATTCTTTGAGCTTATAATTCAGCCTTGTTGAATTTGCTCTCAGGATGGCAGAATTCTTTGAACTGTGATTATTAAAATTAGTTTATAATAAGAGTAATATTATTATATGAAAGCGGTGATATATTGGTAGAATTAGATCAATTTAAATATACTCTTAATTCTTATGAAAAACCATTAAAAGAAGTGGGGGATTCACTTTGACCTTGCAAACAAGCAGGAAAGAGTGACCATGCTTGAGCACATTATGGAAGAACCTAATTTTTGGGATTCTACAGAAAAAGCCCAAGGTTATGTAAAAGAGTTAAAAAACTTAAAAGATATCATTGATGGATATGATTTTTTAAAAGGGCAATACGAAGATATTGAAACCTTAATTGAGATAGGTAATGAAGAGAATGATGACTCCCTTATTCCTGAGATAGAGGAAGCGTTAAAGAAATTTATAGAGAATTTGGAAGAACTTCGCCTTAATACCCTTCTATCCGATGAATATGACAAATATAACGCTATACTAACCCTCCATGCAGGTGCAGGTGGAACAGAAAGCTGCGACTGGGCAAGTATGCTGGCAAGAATGTACCAAAAGTGGGCGGATAAAAAAGGCTATACTACTGAAATACTGGATTATTTAGATGGTGAAGAAGCAGGTTTCAAGTCTATAACTATACAAATCAATGGGATCAATGCTTATGGACATTTAAAATCTGAACATGGGGTTCATCGTTTGGTGCGTATCTCCCCATTTAACGCAGCAGGAAAAAGACAGACATCCTTTGTATCCTGTGATATTATGCCTGATATAGAAGAAGATACCGGTATCGAAATTGATGAAGATGATTTGAGAATCGATACCTATCGATCCAGTGGTGCAGGAGGACAGCACGTTAATAAAACCTCCTCTGCAATTAGAATTACTCATATACCTACAGGAATTGTCGTACAGTGCCAGAATGAAAGATCCCAGTTTCAAAATAAAGATAAAGCCATGCAAATGTTAAAAGCAAAATTATATTTATTAAAGAAGCAGGAAAACCGGGAGAAAGAGTCTGGAATCCGTGGTGAGGTGAAAGAAATCGGATGGGGCAACCAGATACGTTCCTATGTTATGCAGCCATATACTATGGTAAAAGACCATCGGACCAATATGGAAGTTGGTAATGCACAAAGCGTATTAGACGGCAACATCGATCCTTTTATTAATGAATATTTAAAATGGATTAATATAAAGAGCACCAATGAAATCCAAAATCAAAATATATAAAAACAATAAATTGTAGTATATGAGATAAAACATTGTCGCAGGAAACTGGAAAA
>CALDJN010000256.1 GCA_937901695.1 uncultured Anaerocolumna sp. | reverse complement strand
AGTATCGCCTTGCCAAGGCGAGGGTCGCGGGTTCGAATCCCGTCTCGCGCTTAATAAAAAAAAGGAATCATGCAAAGCATGGTTTCTTTTTTATTATTAAACACGAAACCATAAATGAAAACTAGGAAAAACGACAATAAACATTCTCTGTGTTTATTGTCGTTTTTCTGTAGATATCCTGTAGCAAAGCGGAAGGATATCTACTTCGAATGTCCCGTTTCACGCTTAACATGGTAACACGCAAATCCTTATAAAATAAGGTCTTGCGTGTTTTTTCCTGCATAAAAAGTTTGAGTATACTTGAGTACAGTGAATTTCAAACCGATAAAGCCTTATCATATAGCTTTTTTATTACTTCATCCTGATATGGATTGTAAATATAACCCAGTGTTGTTTTTTCATCTTTACGCCCTAGAAAACGTCGTATTCGTCTAGGGAACCCCATTGCCAAATAATACCTTATCAAAAGGATTATAGCTTAGTATTTTGTGTTCACAGGGTAACTTAAGTGGTATCCTGCTTTAACAAAAATGTTGATTAAGTGATAATATTGTGTTCTTGTTAAGGTTTCTATTTTATGGATTTGGATAGACGTTAGGATTTTTGTGTGATAGAATTGAGTATGGTCACAATTGTATTCAAATGTGACACATTAATAATTTAGTAAAATGATAAATTTATATAGAATTTTAAGGGGAAATAATTTATGAAGGTGAAAGTTTATACATTAAATTCATTTGCAAAATGTATAGAGGGAGGAAATCCTGCTGGAGTTGTGCTTAATACAGATGCTCTATCAGAAGATGACATGAAAAAGATTGCTGGCATAATTGGTTTTAGTGAGACTGCCTTTGTCATGAAATCAAACTTTGCAGACTTTAAGGTAAGATTTTTTACACCTAATGATGAAGTTGATATTTGTGGGCATGCTACGATAGCAACATTCAGTACACTATTAAGTCAAGGATGTATAAAACCAGATAAATACCTTCAAGAAACCAAAGCAGGGGTTTTAAGTGTAGAATTAAAGGGAGATTTATCAATTATGATGAGTCAAAATACTCCAAGTTATTATCAAACAATAGGAAAGCAAGAAATTGCAGATTCGCTGAACATTACAACAGCTGAAATGATTGAAGAGCTACCAATACAAATCGTATCTACTGGTCTTAGAGATATTTTTATACCTATTAAAAATATAGATATGGTAAATGCTATAAAACCAAATTTAGAAATGGTATCAAAAATTAGCAGTAAATATAATACAATTGGTTATCATATTTTCACCCTTGAGTCACTTAACAGCTCAAATGCCTATTGTAGAAATTTGGCACCACTCTATGGAATTACTGAAGAATCTGCAACTGGTACATCTAATGGTGCCCTTGCATGTTACTTATTTAAATATGGTAAAATTAAATCTGACCATACCACTCATATAGTTTTTGAACAAGGTTATTCAATGGGAAAGCCTTCAGAAATAATCGTAGACTTGATAACTAAAGGTAAAGAAGTTATTGAAGTTAAAGTCGGTGGAAAAGCATTAAATTTGTCTGAAATAGAGGTTGAAATATAACATCATGCGTAATTATTGTAAGGAAGAAAAAAATCAATTGATTCACAATATTTATAAACTGCAAACCAATTGAGTACACTTTTGAGTATAGTTAAAATAGACGTGTTAGAAAGCTCCTTCCTATAGAAAAATCAAATTTTCTGCTTTTTTGTATCTAAAAATATGTGTGCAGAATATGTGCAATATCTCCTAACGTACTCATTAGCTTATAAAGCCTTATTCATATAGGTGTTGTTCTGCTCGATTTCAAAGAATTGTAGATATCCTCCTTTATCATTTCGATATCCTCATACCCCATATAGACACTGATGTTCTCCAAAAGCATACTCGATGCATACAATCGGCTGTCAAAGGTTCTTCGGATGCAGTGGCTGCCCTTAAAGGTAATTCCGGCATCCCTACAATACTTCGCTAGCTAGTAATTAAAGCTTCTACTCGTCATTCTTTCACCGTTCGCCTATGTAAAAAGGTATTCACTTTTAGGTGAGAGCTTCATTTTTAAGATTTTATAAGATATAATACAAATAAGACAAAACATTAACACTTTTGCTATGTATAAAATTTCATATAATTTTTCCAACCTTTTTAAGATATCAATACACTATATATATGATAGTCAAAAAAATGAAAGTTTCAAAAGAGGTAACCTAATGGATAAAATTTATGCAGACAAAATGATAGAAAAATATCAATCAATGTTTTATGGCTTTGCACTTTCTAAAACATATACAATCAATGAAGCCGAGGAACTAGCATCAAGAATAGTACTTGAAGCATATGTAACTCTTCTTAAGGTAGATGACATAAATAACTGGAATGGTTACTTATATCGTACTGCAAGCAGTGTATATGCAAGATATGTAAAAGAAAACTAGTGAAGAAGTACTGGCACAAAAATATGAATTTTCAACCAAATATTATACTTCTAGTCGAGCAAAGAGAATGCCATTATCTTTTGTAGTAAAAGCTAGTAAGTTGTAAGGGCATATACCGAAAGTGAATTTAGTAGAAAAACTAAAATGAAATTGTAGTAAAATATATATTAGTGAGGTTATAATAATGATTAATATAATTTCCATGATAAGAGAAGACTTTCCTCATGTGAATGCCATCAGTATCAATCAACATGGGAAACCCTTACTCAAAGAGTATTTTAATGGATTTAATAATAACGATATCTTTAAAATAGGTTGTATATTCAAGAGTATTGTATCTGCCATGGTTGGAATTGCGTTGCAGGATAATAAAATACAATCATTAGACCAAAAGATTCTCAATTATTATCCAGAAATTGTACTCAGCGATATAGATAAAATTTTACTTTACTCACCTTGAAGCATGTGATGACAAAAATGAGTGGAATAAATTGGCCATTTGCAGGTGAAAAGATTCCATCAGATATACATGAAGTTTTTAAGTTGAAATTTAAAGATATTCCAGGTGAAAATTTTGAATACAAACCAGATCCTCAGATTATGATATATCTTATTGAAGATTTGTATGGTAAAAATATTGTAAATATTATGGATGAGAAGTTATTTAAACCACTTGGTATAAATAATTGGGAATGGAACCGAGACGATATAGAAAGCATAAAAATATCAGTCGATGACCTTACTATATTTGGACAACTATATCTTAAAAAGGGAAACTATATGGGAAAATACTACTTTTCAGAAGCATTTTATTTGGACTCTATTTTTCCTTATTCTTTAGGAGGTTTCCCAGAAGGAAAACCTTATGGATACTATTGGTGGATTGATAAATATCAAGTGTTTGAGTATTATTGTGCATGTGGCTTTGGCGGTCAAAAACTATGCATTATTCCTTCTCTAGATGCTTCAATCATTATAATATCTAAAATGGATAAACCACATCCTGAGAACAATGCAATCATAAGAAATGCTATATCTTTATTAAAAGAAACTTAATAATATTAACATATTCGCCAATTGGTGTATCATTTCTGCCATTCACCGATGCTACTGCCATTCTCTGATGCTACTGCCCTTCTGATATTATGTATAAACAAATTATTGGTAAATTTAGTTTATTTATTTTATTAGATATGCTATTATGGTATTGGTAATTATAAACTGGGATTTGAAAAGTAGGTAATATTTTGGAAAAATATGATTTTGGATTAATTAATCGGTTGGAAAAAATAGTATGCTTTTTATGTAATCCGGGAGGATGATATATATTGAAAAATCTTAAAGAAAGAGCTAAACAATTAAAAATAGATATACCTGCCGTTTTCATAGCATTAGGGAAAAGAGGGACTCCAATCATAGCAAAAATTTTCGCCGGATTGACAATTACATATGCTCTATCTCCAATTGATCTCATTCCAGACTTTATACCAGTGCTAGGTTATTTAGATGATATAATTATACTGCCGGGACTTATTGCTATAACAGTACGATTGATTCCTCCTAATATATTTGAGGAATGTCGTATTGATGCAGAAGGATTATGGAAAGAAGGCAAACCTAAGAATTGGTATTTTGCCATACCAATTGTATTAATATGGTTTCTTGTGATTTTTCTTGTTATAAAAGCAATATGGTTCTGATAATAGGCATAAATTATGACCGATTTATTCTTTGAAAAAGCATTAAAATCATATGTCCAATACTTGAATGAAAATGGCTTAAATAATATGAGGAAAAAGTATATAAAATTGAAATATTTCAAAATTATGTTGCTAACATCTTTAATCAAATTAATCATCATTCGGGCAAAGAACATATCTATGACAGTTATGATGAATTATTACATCACTATATTTATAATATATTGCTACCATTTAAATTCGATAAATAAAGGAATTATAACATGAAAAGGATTATTATAGGGGCAGGTAAAACATCTTATGATGGTTGGACTGCTACACAGGAAAATGAACTCAATTTATTAAAAATAGAGGATTATTATAAGCTTTTTGAACACGAGGAATCTGTTGATGCTTTTTTAGCAGAGCATGTATTTGAACATTTGAGCTACAATGAGGGAATAGAAGCAGGAAAAAATCTTTATAAATTTTTAAAACCTAATGGATATATTCGGTTAGCAGTTCCAGATATTAATTTTCAAAACGAATGGTATCACAATATGTGTAAGCCAGGTGGACCAGGTCCAATAGACCACCCTGCATATACACATAAAGTATTTTATGATTATAAATCTCTGGTTAAAGTTTTCGAAAGCGCTGGTTTTTCAGTAGATTTGCTTGAATATTGTGACGAAGACGGAAGATTTCATTTTAATTATTGGAATCCTAAGCAAGGTGTTATTGGAAGGTCATTAAGATTTGATTCTAGAAATAATGATGGTAAACTGGGTATGGTATCAATTATTATTGATGCTTACAAAAATTAGTTATGGAGGTGTTGTGATTGTGCAAATCAAATTGATAAAGCCTACTTTGAAATATGCTAACGATATTATGGAATATAGACAACAGTTTCTGAACTCTGGAGAAAGCTTTTCAACCATGTTAATTCCATGAATCCATTCCTCAGCTGAAGAATGGATTCATGGAATTAACATGGTTGAAAAGGAAGAAACTTGTCCTAAAAATAAAGTATGTTCGAACACCTTTATTGCAATAAGATTAAATGATGATAAAATTGTAGGTGTTATTGATTTCAGGCATCACATCAATCATCCTATTTTAAGTACTTGGGGAGGTCATATAGGTTATTCAGTCAGTCCTTTGGAAAGAAGAAAAGGTTACGCAACAGAAATGCTTAGACAAAATCTTATATACTGCAAACAATATGGCTTAGACAAGGTTCTTGTAACATGCGATTTCGATAATACCGCAAGTAAAAAAACAATCATTACAAATGGTGGTATCTTTGAAAAAGAAATTATAGTAGGCGGTGACCGAATAGAACGTTATTGGATAAATCTTTAATAAAAAATAATCACTGGTAAATCTTATTAAAATATTTGATTACTCCAAATATATAAAATGCTGCCACTTCAAAAAGAACTAGCCGGCAATATTGACACCAGATACGTAAAAAGGTTGAATTCTGCTATATTTACTAATCTAATATATTATAGTTCTTACATAAATAAGGGGGTTTGAAATGAACGATTTAAAGGGTAACCAAATTAATAAAAAGCTTAATTTAAAAAAATTTTTTACCTATTTATTTAGAGCAATTATTTTTTTACTGCCTATAATAATCATAAGCAATTTAATAAAAGGAATAAATATTTTGGCAATAACTGATTTATTAGCAATTATTATAAGTTCCTTAATTATGTCAACTCTTAAATTACTATCTGATAAATTTTGCATTTAAAGCTATGTAGATACGATTCATATCTGCATAATCTCACTTCAAAAATAATAAAGGGAGAATTAGGAAAGTGAAAGACATTATTCCATTAATTGTTGCTATGAGTATTTCCGGATTTATATTTATGTCTATTTCAATTAAATATAAGTGGAGCAAAATAGTGTGGACTGCATTAAACAAAAAAATAAATCCTAACTTTAATGTTGCTATATGGATTATATTTTCAGGGATTTTTAATATTCTTCTTCAATTGGTATGTGAGATATTGGGAATTCCTTTGCATAAAATTATATTAGGTGTTTCCCTAGGATTTTATCTTGCATTTATGCCGACTATCTAAAAATTGGAGTTTGGAAATGTGGATTATTGTATTATGTGAAAGGATATGTAAAATATGAATCACCCAAATTAAAACTTGGCGACACCATTAGAATTATCTGCCCTTTCCATACTGCAAGTAAAGAAAAGTGTACTCAATTCCTTTCGGGGATTAACAAGCTTGGGTTCAAAGTTAAAGAAGGTAATAACCTACCTCTATAAAACTACATATGGATATGCTGCAAGTGAACAAGAAAGATAATATACATAGAATTATTCGCATTGTTAAAAAAGTTAAGTAAAATATTATTCAATTATCATCAGTAATTTGAGAGGAGAATAAAAAAATGAAAAGAATATGGGTTATTTTAATTCTAATGATTGCATTATTTTTGACAGCGTGTAATTCCAAAAATAAAAAAATTACAGTAAAGGACGGGACTTATGTTTTAGAACAAACAGATACTGGTAACACTTTATTACCATATGTTAATATTTCCGATAATAATATTACTTTTACATATGATTGTTTAAGCAGTTATTTGCCACATGGGACTTATACAATTGAGGATGATATATTAACAATGAGAACAGATGATAAACAGTATACATATGTATTTCAAATAGATGGAGATAAACTTATTTTTCAGAAAAATAACTCGTCAGAGGTGAATTTGATAGATACTAGGTTTGGAATTAGTTTAACAGATAATGCAATATTTAAACTGAAAGAAAATAAAAATTAAAATACTCCTCGAATGTTAGATATAAAAATACCCTCTTGATTATTACGCTGTAGCGTTATAATAAATAAAATATAAGGAGAGATTTGATATGAAAAAGACTTCTATAAAAATAGCACGTGCATGGAGGGCGCATGTAGAATAAGTTCTCCAATAAAATTCTGGAGGAAATAATTTGTATAACAATAAAATTATAATCAAAGAAACAAGCAAAGAAGATTTAGAGCACCTGTTGTCATTGTGGAATAATGGAGAAGTTATGAATTTTGTAGGTTTTCCCAAAGGTCTGGGAGAAACAATGATTAAGATGAAACAATGGTTATCATGGATTGAAGATGGAAGACCTAAGCGCAATCATTATTCTGTCTATACAGATGATTTTAACTACTGTGGTGAAACATTTTATGATATTGATAAAGGACACGGGAATTCAGCTTCTTTGGATATCAAATTGGTCATGAAAGCTCGTGGCAAAGGTATTGCAACGAAGGCTCTTTCTCATTCTATTGAACAGGCTTTTACAAACGGTGCTGAAAAGGTTTGGGTTGACCCTAATCCTGCCAATGAAAAAGCAATTGCTTTATACCGCAGACTTGGCTTTTTCGAAAAAGAGATGCCCGAATATCTTAAAGAAGATGAATGTGACTGTGATTTTGTGCCTGCTTACATGGAGCTAACATCAAAGCAATGGTATAAGGAAAATCATTAGAAAAATCCAAATTCGTGTGAAATATTTAATTGCAACATAAGGTTACAAAAATATTTAAGGTTGTGGATTCAAGAAAATGGTTTTATCTGAAAATGGAATCTTTAATGAAAAGTTAAGGTGAACCGTGCCGAATTATAAGCACCCTTAAAAACGGTATTATACTGTTTAAGGGTGTTTTCTTACCGTAAATTTAAAGGAGAGTATTCTATTTTTAAGACTTGCATATATTCGCCACATCAACTATCATATAAAGTTGAAGAAATAACATTATAGGAAGGATAAAACTTTGACAGAAGGAAAAATTTCAAAAAAAATTGTTTTATTTGCTATGCCAATCTTTTTGGGAAACTTATTTCAGCAGCTTTATAACGTTGTAGATTCCCTTGTTGTTGGAAACTTTCTTGGAAAGGATGCACTTGCGGCAGTAAGTTCTTCCGGCAGCTTAATTTTTTTAATTATAGGATTTATAAATGGTATCTTCGTAGGAGCAGGCGTGATTATTGCCCGCTACTTTGGAGCAAAAGACATGAAAGATTTATCTATTGCTGTTCATACCACCATTGCTTTTGGAATTATTGCTGGAATTATTGTAACAGCTTTAGGAATGGGATTATCACCTTGGATGCTGAAAATGATGGGAACACCGGATGATGTACTTCCCAATTCTATTATGTATTTTCAATTATATTTTGCTGGTGGAATTGGCATTGTTATGTATAATGCATGTATGGGTATTTTTCAGGCAGTAGGTGACAGTAGACACCCGCTTTACTACCTAATCATAGCAGCAATTATCAATGTTATTTTGGATCTTTTATTTGTAGCTGTACTGGGATTTGGTATTGGCGGTGCAGCTATTGCAACGGTAATCTCTCAGTTTGTCAGTGCCATTCTAGGTTTCACTAAACTTTTAAGAGTCAATGGAGAGCACCGGGTACATATCAACCAAATACGCATTCAACGTAACATGCTTGTAAGAATCCTAAAAATGGGTATCCCAACTGGTGTCCAGAATTCTGTAATAGGATTTGCAAATGTTATTGTCCAGTCCAACATTAATAATTTTGGATCAATTGCCATGGCTGGTTGTGGTAGTTATTCAAAACTTGAGGGCTTTGCATTTTTACCAATTACTAGTTTCAGTGTTGCTTTAACAACTTTTATTGGACAAAATCTCGGAGCTAAACAATTTGAACGTGCAAAAAAAGGTGCCCGTTTTGGAATCCTATCTGGAGTGTTGTTAGCAGAAACCGTTGGTATTGTACTATGGATTTTTGCACCTGTACTAATAGGATTCTTTAATAATCAGCCGGATGTTATAGAATATGGCGTTATGCAGTCAAGAACAGAAGCGTTATTTTTTTGTCTGCTCGCCCTCTCTCACTGTCTGGCAGGTATCTTAAGAGGTGCTGGGAAATCCACTATTCCTATGTTTGTTATGCTTGTCTGTTGGTGTGTCATCCGCATAACCTACATAACAATTATGGTTCGTATTATACCGGACATACGGGTAATCTTTTGGGCATATCCATTGACCTGGTTCCTAAGTTCTGTAGCGTTCCTAATTTATTACAAAAAGGCAGACTGGCTTCATAGCTTTATGGAAAAGGCAGCTTAAAATAACCGTTTGCTGTGAAAGCAGGAAAGGGACTGTTGCAAAATAAAAAATTTGTCATTCTGAGAGCTTTAGCTTGAAGAATCTCACTTTAGAATGGGATTCTTCGAGCATAATTCAGCAAGCTGAATTTGCTCTCAGAATGACAATTTTACAATGAACATTTTGCAATGACAGTTTTGCAATGACAGTTTTTGCAATGACAGTTTTTCAATAGCCGTTTTGCAATAGCCATTTTACAACAGCCATTTTATAATAGCCGTTTTGCAACAGCCATTTTATAATAGCCGTTTTGCAACAGCCACTTTCCCTTTCCAAATAAGGTTAAAATAGTACTTTTATTAAAATACTTGCTAAAACCAATATCAGTGCACCACATATTCTGGTGGCAATCTGTGCAAAAGGAAGCAGTTCCATTCTCTTTGAGGCTGATAATACAGCGATATCTCCTGTGCCTCCCATATTCGTAGTACATAACCCTGCCGTAATAGCGGATTCAATAGGATAAAATCCTACTAAATAACCGCCAAAACCAGCTCCCACTACAACACCGCCAACAACAACGGCTACTAAAAGTAAATAAATAGGTGAAAGTGAAGCAGCCACTGCATGTAAATCAATCATGGAAATACCAATTCCAACAAGCAGGGCACTTGTCCAGTTGCCCATTACAAACTGACTCCACTGTTGGGCTGATTTTTCGAATTTTTCTGGAATTATGCCCACAGCTTTTGATACAGCAACAAGGATAATCATCCATGCATAAGCATGAATTGTTGGGACGAATTTATTAATAATCGTACCTGCCAAGAAGAAAAATATTGATAATATAATTCCAATTCCAAGCATCTGAATATTTGGCTTGTTCTCTTTATTTTCTGTCATATCGGAAGGATCTTTTTTCATAAGCTTGCCATTGCCTGATAAAGAAGGCTTTGCTTCTCCAAGTCTTGCAAGTAATCCGGCACCAATAATAGCCATTACATTACCTAGGGTAGAAGCGGGTATCATTCTTGATATAATAACTGCAGAATCCTGGTTTAAGGCATCGGCATACATACCGGATAATGGAACCACCCCGGCACCCATTCCGCCACCCATCATAGGAATAGCAATATACATAATTGCGTCGATAAAACCATAGCCGGTTAACAAACCAAATAAGCCTACTAATATAATAGCAAATGCCATGGAACATAAAGCAACCGGTAAAAAGCGAATTGCAGCATTTAGAAGTAATTTACGATTCATTCCAAGGATACTTCCAGTGATTAAAGCTGCGATATAGAAGTTGAGGAATCCGGTTTTATTCATAAAGGTGTCAACATTTTCTATAACTGGAGCCGGAATAAGGTTAAAGTATACTAAAAACGCTGAAATAAATATACATGCAATAGCTCCTCCACCAAGATAAGTCTTAAGAATCGGGGTATTGTTACCAATTGCATTAAATAATCCACCAAAAACCATCATAACGGCTAAGGCTCCAATCATTCCACCAGGAAGCCACCCTAAAGACATCATAATGCAGATAATCGCTGCAATTACCAAATAAAAAGGCAATGAAATACCAATGATTTCAATGGATTTAAATTTATCTATAAAAGACATTTGTGTTACCTGAGTTTTTGCGTCCATTTTTTATTCCCCTTTCACCATAGAATTGGCTGCAATCCCACTTTTGATAGCTTCATCAGCAACTGCTTTAGCAACTACCTTTGCTACACGCTCATCAAATGCACCCGGTATAATATAATCTTCACTTAATTCTTTCTCTGTAATTATGCTTGCAATAGCTTTTGCAGCTGCAATCTTCATTTCTTCTGTAATGTCACTAGCTTGTACATCTAGTGCACCACGGAAAATGCCTGGGAAAACCAATACATTGTTAATCTGGTTCGGATAATCAGAACGACCGGTAGCCATAACTCTTACTCCACCCTTTATTGCTTCCTCTGGTAAAATCTCAGGTATTGGATTTGCCATGGCAAAAACAATAGAATCTTTTGCCATAGAAGCCACCATATCAGCGGATACAACATTTGGTGCGGAGACACCAATAAATACATCTTTTCCTTTTATTATTTCTGATAATGGACCGGTCTGTTTATCCTTATTGGTAATTTCAGCCATCTGAGTCTGTACAGGATTCATCCATTCCTCTCCCGGGCATAAAGCTCCTTTTAAATCAACAAGAACGGCATCGCCAATTCCTATCTGTAATAATAATTTGCAAATGGATATTCCCGCAGATCCAGCACCGTTAATAACAACTTTAGCTTCATTCATTGGCTTTTTAACTAACTTAAGGGCATTGATTAATCCAGCAGCTACAACGATAGCAGTTCCATGCTGGTCATCATGGAATACTGGAATATTTAATTCTTCCTTTAAACGCCGTTCAATTTCAAAGCATCTTGGTGCAGAAATGTCTTCCAGATTGATTCCGCCAAAAGTAGGCGCAATATATTTTACTGTTTTTATAATTTCTTCTGTATCTTTTGTATCAAGACAGATTGGGAAAGCATCAATATCTGCAAACTCTTTGAATAGAATTGCCTTACCTTCCATAACAGGAAGCCCAGCTTCTGGACCAATATCTCCTAAACCAAGTACTGCCGTTCCATCCGTAACAACAGCAACCAAGTTGCCTTTTGCTGTATAACGGTAAACATCCTCACGGTTATCACGTATTCTCCTACAAGGTTCAGCAACACCTGGTGTATACGCAGTACTTAAATCCTCACGAGTTTTTACATTTACTTTTGAAACAACACTTATTTTTCCCTTATTCTTTTCATGCATTTCTAAAGCTAACTTATTATAATCCATAACTATCCTTCTCCTTTACTCTGATGGGTTTTTATAGGCGTAGTATATCACGATAATTTTTCCGTGAATATATTGTGAAACTATAGAAAACCTTTAGAAAGTAAAAAAAATGGCGGATAATTTAAATAAAGATTATAATAATACAATAGGGAGGATATTGTTATGAAAAAAAGAAAGCTTACTCTGATGAATAAAATATTGTTTTCATATATCTTACTGGCAATTACAATTTCAACAGCAATTTTTAGCTATACCCTGTCAAGAGATTTAAAAACTTTAAATAAAAATATTGATACTACCATTCTATACATGTCAGAAATACTTGCCAAAGATCAAAAAACAATAGATATGATCAAAGAAAATAATTTAACTTTGGAAAGTAAGACCTACCTGGAACAGATTATTGAAAAGGTAAACCTAATTGACTTAATTGTAATTTCCAATTCCCAGGGAATCCGGCTGTATCATCCGGAGGAAAGTAGAATTGGTGGTCATTTTATTGGTGGGGATGAGAAAGCAATACTACAAGGAGCCGAACCTTATATAACTAATAAAAAGGGAACCGAAGCATATCAAAGGAGAGCATTTACCAGTGTGAAAGATGACAATGGAGAAATTATCGGTTTTGTAATGGTAAGTGCTTATACAGCCAAGATACATGATTTAAGAAATGAGATTGTCCATGAGTTTATCCTTATTTTTGCATTTATAATGGTTGTGGGAATTTTAATAGCCTATATACTGACCCGGTCTATTAAAAAAAGCTTGTTGGGACATGAACCGTCTCAGTTTGTTAATATGTATCTGCAGAGAGAAGAATTATTGGATACATTGGAAGAAGGTATTCTGGCTACAGACCAAAAAGGAAAATGCATTTTTATTAATAAAGCCATAAAAAACATGGTGTCAAATCTAGGCGTTGAAGTTTCTGAGGATTCCTTAGGTATATTTGTAAAGCAGTACCAGGCTCCTGTAATAGAATCTATGGAAACAGTATACAACCAGGAATTAACAATTAATAATATTACCTTTTTAATTGATAGCATACCAATTATTGAGAAGGGAAAATTAATGGGGACTATTTCCTTAATTCGAGATAAAACTGAAGTGACAAAACTTGCAGAACAACTAACCGGTGTAAAACATATTGTTGAGGCATTAAGGGCAAATACCCATGAACATCTTAATAAATTACATGTTATACTAGGTATGTTGCAGCTTGGAGAATATCAGATGGCTATAGATTATATTTCCACAACACAAACCGAAACGGATCAAGGGTATCATATTATTTCCAAGCAAATTGAGAATCTGACAATTGCCGCTTTACTTTTAGGCAAGCAAAACAGGGCAAAAGAATTAAATATAAGGCTGACTTTACAAAAAGGCAGCTATTTAGAAGCACATAACGATTATCTTTCAACCAATGATTTGGTTACGATTTTAGGCAACCTGATTGAAAATGCCTTTGACGCAGTAAAAGATAAGGAAGATGCACGAGAAGTTAATGTATTTATTCTTAGAAATGAGGATGGCCTTATTATTACTGTAGATGATACAGGTATTGGTATGAGTAAGGAAACCGCTGATAAGATATTCTTAAAAAACTTTTCAACCAAGGGCAATAAGCATGGCATTGGGCTATCGCTTATTGGAGATATTATAGCAAGATGTGATGGAACGGTAGAGGTAGAATCGGAAGAAGGAACGGGAAGTTCTATAACGATCAGCTTTAATAAGAAAAGGAAAAGAATTTAAAAGCAAAAAGGAGTGATACAGATGATAAAAGTAGTAATTGTTGAAGATGATTTAATGGTAGCTGCCATTAATAAACAATACATTCAGAAAACACCAGGATTAGATGTAGTCGCAACCTTTCACAACGGAAAAGATGCCTGGGATTTTTTAAGAAATACGGAGGTCCAGCTATTGATTCTGGATTTGTATATGCCTAATATTTCTGGATTGGAACTTTTACGGAAAATAAGGGAAGCAGAATATCAAATAGATGTAATTATGGTTACTGCAGCTAATGATGTAGAGAGCCTGGAAACAGCGTTACATCTTGGAATATTAGATTATCTTGTGAAGCCATTTAAATATGAGAGATTCTCAAAAGCCATTGATAAATACTTATTAAAGAATAAAATGATGGAAAGCGGTATTAATTTTAAACAGGAAGATATCGATGAATTAATTAATTTAAGGCAGGAATCATTCGTGGATAAACAGATGGAGTTAAGTAAAGGGCTTCAAGATAAAACAATTTACCTAATTCGAGGGTACATGAATGATAGAAAAAATGAATTTCTAACAAGTGAAGAGATATCGGCACATACCGGGTTATCTAAAGTTACAGTTAGACGCTATATGAATTATTTTATTGAAAGTAATGAGGTTATTAGCGACGTAGACTATAAAACCGGCGGAAGACCAAGTATAAAATATAAAATGCAGGATAAGAGATTCTGATAGATTGGGAAATAACGGAGAACTGTCCATATGCACGAAGGACAATTACCAGAATGCACGAAGGACAATTACCAGAATAGAAAAAGGCATATCAGAAATCCTGAAAATCCGGATTTCCATTGATGTGCCTAAATTTATGAGTTAGCGTGTGAGTAAGGCAAAGGGCATAATTAATTTGCCCGCTCTGCCTTCAAATCCAAATCAAAAATCCAAGCCTGTTGTACGTAACTATCTATAATCCATTTATTTAAATTAAACCAGCTAATACATTTATCCAAAATAATGGCGTCGCTGGTAATTACCCCTTCCAGCTTTTCCAAAACCCTATCTACTTCATTAATAACTTCCACTGCTACATTAACTTTGTACTTTTCTCCAATTTCAT
>CALDJN010000255.1 GCA_937901695.1 uncultured Anaerocolumna sp. | reverse complement strand
GGTTACTAACACAAAACCAAATATTACATGCTGCCCGCCCCATACAATATTTGGTTTTGTGTTAGTAACCGCTAGTGGATATTCATCATCATCCAAAAACACCAGATAATCGATATCATTCTTTAAAGCAGCATACAGAATAGAGTTTCTTTTGGCTGCATAGCCACTTCCAAAAAACAGTCTGCCTTCTTTCTCATTAATGATTCCTTTACGAATCAGTTCATCTACAGCACTTTTTAATGCAGTACCTCCTATAAAGTAGGCATCATCAATCAGTTCAAGGGTTTCCTTATCTAAATTCGTATAATCTGACAACTTTGTATTAGAATACTTTAAGTCATATGCCACGAAAAGTTTTAATTTTACGTTATCTTTATCTACCAGTCCGGATTCTAGCCAATTATATACATATGTTTTTAACACTTTTCGGAAACTCTTCCGTCCAGTTGCAAAACCAATCCCTATTTTTATAACATTTTTATTTCCCATTTTATTTCTCCTCGTATAAGTTTATAGTCAAGTAAAACCGGTTATAGACTTATTCTTTTTTATGGTATAGAGGTAGGAGACATCTATGAGGGATTCCTCCCATCCTATTCCAGCTATACAGTTAATATTTACACATCCAATAAAAGATTATCCTATGGCATGATATCAGCAGAGTCTGATGTCTTAAGGCACTGCCTATGGACTAACTTAAATTGTCCATTATTATGCATGATTTGTCAACAATAAATAATAATTATTGTATTATTTCTTTTTAAATGCACATTTGTATGTTCTATATAGTAAAAAAATATGTTTTTTCTCATTAGTTAAATTTTTAGAGCTAATTGGAAAAACAATTTTCTGTTTTCAAGTTATTTTCAGATATCTCTATTAGTAAAATTATACTCAGAATTAGTTTCGGTGTCAGCAATCCCTTATTAGCATGGGCTGCAGAAAGCGTTAAATCCTGCATTACTATAAAGTACAGAATTCAGCTACACGACTTGAAGTTTAATCCTAGGATTGAACAATTGTTAATTCTATGATATAATTTAAAATTGAACCGATTTTAGATGAAAAGGTGTAAAAGCTCATATATTCATATTATTTGCACTTAATAATTACTGTACATAAGGAGAAAAACATGGAAACAAAAACGATAGCAATAATACTATTTGCTCTAACTTATTTAGCTTTAATGATATTTCCTAAAATAAGAGCTTACATAGCCTTAGCATCCGCAGCAATATTTGTAATTTTAGGAATATTACCTGTAAATCAAGTACTTAATGCAGTGGACTGGAATGTAATCTTAATGATTGCCGGTACTATGGGTGTTGTATCTTTATTCATTGAATCTAAAATGCCATCCTTATTGGCAGATTTTATTATAGAAAAGACCCCAAATGTAAAATGGGCAATTGTTTCATTAGCCTTATTTGCAGGTGTTATTTCTGCTTTTGTTGATAATGTTGCTACAGTACTAATGGTAGCTCCAGTAGCTTTAACAATCGCAAAGAAACTTAAAATGTCACCTGTAAAAAGCATTATTGCCATTGCAATATCATCTAATCTGCAAGGTGCTGCTACTTTAGTAGGCGATACTACTTCCATTTTACTTGGTGGTCATGCTAACATGAACTTCTTAGATTTCTTTTTCTTTAGAGGAAAACCAAGTTTATTCTGGATTGTAGAAGCTGGAGCCTTAGTATCCACTTTAGTTTTATTATTTGTGTTTAGAAAAGAAAAACAACCTGTGAAAGCAATGGAAAGAACTGTAGTTACAGATTATTTTCCTACTGTGCTTTTAGTAGGAATTGTTATCTTATTAATTATTGCCTCTTTTATTCCTGCGGCTTATAAACCAGATATTATTAATGGTTTAATCTGTGTAACTATTATGATAATTGGCGTTGTTCGTAAATTTATAGTAGAAAAAGATGCAAAAGTATTTGGAGATGTATTAAAAGAAATTGACTATACAACGATTCTTTTATTAGCAGGTTTGTTTATCGTTATTGGTGGCATTAAAGAAGCTGGTGTTATTGAAGACATTAGTAAACTATTTATTAAAGCAAGTAAAGATAATGTATTTATTATATTTACCTTACTGGTATGGGCTTCTGTTTTAATATCAGCCTTTATTGATAATATTCCATATGTTGCAACTATGTTACCGGTAACTCAAGGAATTGCAGTTGCAATGAACATTGATCCTTATATTTTATACTTTGGCTTATTAATTGGAGCTACACTTGGTGGTAACATTACTCCTATTGGAGCTTCTGCTAACATAACCGGAATTGGTATTTTACGAAAAGAAGGTTATGAAGTTAGTACGAAAGAATTTATGAAAATAAGTGTGCCATTTACTTTGTCTGCTGTAGTAACCGGATATATTCTAACTTGGTTGATTTGGAGTTAGTTTATATAAAGGAAATTGGCTACTGTTCAGCCTATGGCATTTGCAGTTTGCCAGTCTGATTGAATTTTTCTTTTGAAAATTGGCTGCCGTTGAGTCTGCGGCATTCCATAGGCAGAACTGCAACAGAAATTGATTTAGATGGTGTCACATTACATATGTATTTTGCATAAGTTAACCTAAATAGATTATGGGGGAAACTTATGCAAAGTTATGAAATTAAGGTAGAAGAAAATGTAATAAAAGGTACTTTATATTATAAGAATACTGCTGTTCTAAACTTTACCATACGTTATCCTAGATTTATATCCAATATGTTTCAAATATTTTTAATAGAAATAAATTGGTATTATCGTACAAGAACTATGATTTATATAAATAATCATATACAAACGCTGTATGATATGGCGAAAGAACAATATGATTATGCAGAAGAAAATAAGTTTCCATTTCATCCCTATGAAGTGGTTACAGAATATCATGTAACATATAATCAGAATTGTTTTTTAAGCTTATATACTGACTTTTATGAATATACTGGCGGTGCACACGGAAACACAGTTCGTAAAGCGGAAACTTGGGATTTAATAAATAATAAAAAAGCCAGTCTAATGGATTTCTTCCAAATGAATCATGTACAAGAATTTATTATTGGATATATAATAAATCAAATTGAGAAAGAAATTAGCAGTGGAGATAATCCATACTTTGAAGATTATAAAGCCTTAGTGGCAGAAAACTTTAATCAAGATAGCTTTTATCTGGATAATGAAGGCGTGGTCATATATTATGGACAGTACGATATAGCTCCATATGCCAGTGGAATACGTACCTTTACCATTCCTTATACTACAGGGGGTGTAATTCCTCCAAGCTGTTCAATTACTAATATTCAAACATGAATTGCAAACCGTCATTCCTATGAAAGCATGCCATTGCAGTGAAAGCATGCCATTGCAGTGAAAGCGTGTCATTCTGAGCAAAAATTCAACGAAGTTGAATTTACGCGAAGAATCCCTTCCGTTTATAGTGGCACTATTTACCATTATAATTCTGGACGTAAATTCAACATAGTTGAATTATAAGTGAAGAATCTCATTATAAAGGTGAGATACTCCAAGCAAAATTCAGCTATGTGAATTTGCTCTCAGAATTATCACCATGTTTTGCAATTCCCTCTTTTTAAAAAATCTATAAGTAATACCAAACTTCCTTATTATAAGAATTCCCTCCATCTTATAAGGTAAAGGGAAGATTCAATTCTCTTATACAAAGAAAGAATAAGTATTCTTTGATATCTCATAACTTTATAATAATCAGTTGTATTCATAAAACAGTTCGATTATAATAATTTTAACCTTATAAGGAAAATCCCCGATCCTTTAATTGGGGAATAGATTTGCCTGTTTAGGCAGAAGTTTAAGCTCCCGCTTAAATGGAGCCAAGTGGTTAATAATATTATGAGCAAGTAGCGTTAGCGGATAACTTGTTTGTGGACAAAACTTGCCTGTCGGCAAAACTTGCCTATCGGCAAGTGGAATATTTGCTTTGACTAAGAACAGCTTTAGATTATGTGAGTGGATATGTTTAGAGGAGGTTATCACATGGAAAAATATAAAATAATGGTTAAAGGGATTGTACAATATGAGGACAAGTATCTAATCGTAAAGAAGTGGTATGATGATAGAATAGGAAATCCTTTTCAATGGGAATTTGTAGACGGTAAAATAGAATTTGGCGAAATCCCTGATAAAGGTGTAGTTCGTCTAATTTTTGAAGATACAGGATTATCTGTTCAAATTAATAGAATACTATATACCTGGTCATTTATGGTAGGGGATGTCTGCAATATAGGCATAAGTTATCTATGTATATCTGGTTCTGATGTAGTAGTTCTTTCCGAGAATTTAAATGATTATAAATGGGTTACAAAAGACGAATTTAATGAATACATAGAAAACAAAGCAATTCTGGAGGATATTGAAAGAGCAGAATTATAAGATGATTTCTAATAGTGAAGCATATTCTGAGCTGATTTTAATAATAAAATTAGCTCAGAATTTCTGAATAATGCTTTCTGACTTTTAAAGAGGTTATAAGCAAGTAGCATAAGGGGATTGAGAATATCCGCTTTCCACAGAAGCTGTGTTTTCGGATTAAAATGAAAGGATGGTTCCATTTTGTCAATATTAATTAAAAATGGGTATGTTTTAGACCCGTCATCAGGGTTTGAAGGTAAAAGGGATATATTCATAAAGAGAGGTATTATAAAGGAAGTAGCTGCTGACATTAGTGAAGATGCAGAACAGGTTATTGATGCAGAAGGTATGTATGTAATGCCGGGATTTATCGATTTACATGTACATCTAAGAGAGCCTGGGTATGAATATAAAGAAACGATAGCAACCGGTTCTATGGCAGCTGCAAGAGGCGGTTTTACCTCCATATGTCCTATGCCTAATACCAATCCAACCATTGATAACCACCAAATGATTGAATATTTGCTTTTAAAAGCGAAAAAAGAAGCCAGTGTAAATATTCTTCCAATCGGTGCTATTACAAAGGGTCAGCAGGGACATGATTTGGCAGATATTGAAGGTATGGCAAAGGCAGGAGCAGTTGCATTAAGTGAAGATGGAAAATCAGTTATGAATACAGCTCTTTATTTAGAGGGCATGAAACAAGCTAAAGCGGCTGGCATACCAATATTTGCCCACTGTGAAGATAAAGATTTGGTTCAGGGTGGCGTTATGAATGATGGAACAAAGTCCCAAGAACTAAATTTACCGGGCATTAGTAATGCTGTAGAAGATGTTATTGCAGCAAGAGATATTATTATGGCAAAAGAAGCAGGGGCACAATTGCACTTATGCCATTGTTCCACAAAAGACAGCGTTACTTTTGTGAAACTTGCAAAGGAAGCAGGACTGCCTGTAACGGGAGAAGTTTGTCCTCATCATTTTACTTTATCTGATGAAGATATACCAAAGGATGACAGCAATTATAAAATGAATCCACCTTTAAGAAGTAAAGAAGACGTACAAGCTTTAAAGGAAGCTTTGAGGGATAACATTATGGATGTCATTGCAACAGACCATGCACCTCATAGTGAAGCAGAAAAAGAAAAATCCATGTTAGAATCGCCTTTTGGAATTGTAGGACTAGAAACTGCTTTTGCATTAACTATGAGCGAACTTGTGAGTACCGGATATTTAACTCCAATGCAAATGGTTGAAAAATTAAGCACAAATCCTGCAAGAATATTGGGAATTGATAAAGGAAGTCTTGCAGTTGGTAAAGCTGCAGATATTACAATTGCCAATCCCAATGAAGAATATAGCATTGATGTACATGAATTTGCTTCAAAGGGTAAAAATTCACCCTTCCATGGAAGAAAAGTAATTGGAAGAGTTAAAGCAACTATTGTAGCAGGTAAAATTGTTTATGAAGATTTATAAATATTTGTAATGGCATATGTAAAAGTTTCTTTGGAAACAATT